>JBGTHN010000163.1:0-2216 GCA_041746235.1 Pyrinomonadaceae bacterium
AGAAAGTGAAACACAAAACTTACCGCAATTCCCTGCTCGAAAATCAGGATGAAATTCGTCAATCGCTCGAACTTGCTACCGTTCATACCGAAGTTGATGTCGAACTCGATCTTGACCAATTGAAATTCCGCGAACCTGACAGAATTAAATCTTACGAACTTTTCCGTGAGATGGAATTTAATACTTTGACAAAAGAATTCGCCGATTCCGCACCGCTTTTCGCAGGTTTGGGCGATGACGGCGAAAGTCTCGAAAGCACACGCCATTACACAATCATTAACAATCGTGCGGATTTAGATAAATTGATTCGCAAACTCTGGGAACTTGAGCGTTGGAGTTTTGATGTTGATGATTCAAACTCCGACAAAAATGCAAGTTCTTTCGATAAAAAAGCTCCATGCGGAATTGCGATTGCGACAGGTGCAAATATTTCGCATTATGTTGATCTGGAAAATTTTGTCGGTGGAAAAGATGAAGCGGTTACACCTTTAAAAGATATTTTATCGAATGGGTTTTTGGATAAATGTTCGCACGATTTGAAGCGTAATTTGGCGGCTTTGCATAAACTGGGAATTGTTCCCGAATCGGTTAAAGAAGACACGATGATCGCGGCATATTTGATTGATTCGAGCCGCAAGAATTTTGATCTGCCGACGCTTGCACGGCTAAATATCAATCAGGAACTCGCCATTGAAATTCCCGAAGGCTGGAAAGAAAATCAATATCGAACCTGCGAACGTGCCGATTGGACGGTTCAACTTGCACCGATGTTTCGCAGAAAGATCGAAGAAGACAAACTCGAACAAATTTACGACGACATCGAACTTCCGATCGTGCCGATCCTATATGAAATGGAAATGGCAGGTTTGAAAGTTGATGTCGAAGCCTTGAATGAAATTTCGGAGTTGATCAAAGGCAAACTCGAAACTTTGAGTGCAAAGATATTTGAACTCGGCGGACGGGAGTTTAATATCAACTCTCCAAAACAAGTCGGCGAAGTTTTGCAGGAATTAAATATCGAAACAAAATACAAAACTCCGACAGGTAAAATTTCTACGAGCAAAGACGCATTGACAGAGATCGGCGAGACTTATGAGATCGCCAATTTGATTATGGAATATCGTGAGTTCGATAAATTGAAATCAACTTACACAGACGTTTTGCCGCAACAGATCGCATCCGACAAAAGGATTCACGGAAAATTAAATCAGACTGTTGCCGCAACGGGACGTTTATCTTCGACCGATCCGAATTTGCAAAATATACCGATTCGCACAGAACTCGGTCGGCAAATTCGCAAGGCGTTTATTCCCGAAGAAGGCTGCAAACTTATTTCCGCCGATTATTCGCAACTCGAACTGCGGATTCTCGCACACATCACGCAAGACGAAGTGATGCTCGCGGCGTTCAAAAACAATGAAGACGTTCACGCCAAAACTGCGGAGTTGATCTTCGGTGCAAAAACGGAAGAAGAATTAAAAGAAAAACGCCGTTTTGCAAAGATCGTTAATTTTGGTGTCGCTTATGCGGTCGAAGCGTTTGGACTTTCGCAAAGAGTGGGGATTTCACGCTCGGAAGCGAAGGAAGTTATCGAAAATTATTACGATACATATAAAGGTATCAAGAAATTTATGGACGAAACACCGGAAGTTGCGAAGGAGCAAGGCTATATTTCGACAATTTTCGGCAGACGCAGATATTTGCCTTCGATAAATGACCGTAATTACAACGTCCGTTCGCGTGCCGAACGTGAAGCGATCAATATGCCGATTCAGGGATCAGCCAGCGATATTGTGAAAATTGCGATGCTCAAGGTTGATGCCGCTTTGGAACGCGAAGGCTTAAAAGCAAAGGTCGTAATGCAGGTTCACGACGAACTTCTTTTGGAATCTCCGAACGAAGAAGTCGAAAAGGTGATGGAAATTGTTACAAAAGAAATGGAAACAGCGGTTACATTAGATGTTCCGCTGCCCGTCGAGATCGGTGCGGGGACAAATTGGATGAATGTAAAATAACGTCTGTTCGAGATTGGGAAATGTGTAAAAAGAAAAGTTGGAAAATGATTCTTTTTAGGCAAATTTCGGTAAAAATCGTCAGAATTCCCGTAAGTCTTTGTGTTTTATAGAGTTATTGCAAAAAATCTTGGTATAATGACATTGCAATGGTGCGTGATTGCAGTGCAATGACGTTTGATTGCAGTGTAATGACGTTTGATT
>JBGTHN010000164.1:0-2067 GCA_041746235.1 Pyrinomonadaceae bacterium
ACTAAAATTTGTTCGTGCGATCTCAGAGGTCTTCGCTTCGCATCCATAAATCCGACGGGCATAGTTTTTTCCCAGATCAATTCATATCGAAATTGTTTCGGGTTTGTCGCTAATAATTCCGGCACAAACTTTCCTGAAGCAAAAAGAATCATCGGAGCAGACGGCTTGCAAATTCTTCTCGACTCTTCCCAAAACGCATCCCAATCAACTTTTATCTTGTCAAAGTCTAAATTGGTTGTTCCGTAAGGTGGATCAGTCAAAAGAAAATCAACACTTCGATCCGGCAATGACGGCAAAACTTCCTGCCATTTTTGTTGAAATAATTCTTGTTTTCCTACTTTTAACATTTCTAAAATCCACCCATCTGTGCCGAGCCGCGTTTTTGTCCGCTCGATTTATGCGAAGGTTTGCCAACATAATCTGTGTCAATGATGAAAACACCAATTGCGGCTGTCATAATTTCGTCGTCGTGAAAACCTGATTTGGCTTCGAGTTTATTTCCGTTTTGAACAAACACCGTTGCTTCATCGCATAGATTTTGCGAACAGGCTTTGAATTCTCCTTTACGCCACAGACTTTCAAGTTTTGAAATTGCTGTCCGTTTAACTTTTTCGGTCATCGGAATTCCCGGTCTTGCACGTTCTAGTGCTGCCGACATTGAAATTTTGCCGTCATCAATATCTCTTTGAGTTTGAACATCTATGTATTTATACAAGCGATGTCCGTAACCAAGATTTTCACATTCTTGAATCGCCGCTTCGCCCATATTTGATTCGATGGCGATTTCCGAGCCGAAATATTTATCTGACAAGGTGCAACAGCGTTTCGCTTGCATATCCTGTTTTTCCCAACCACGCCACGAGTAAACCTGCTCGAGCGTAAATCTATTAATGACCGTAATGACCGCCGGATCGCCACCGTCAATTCCCATCGAAGGGTCTAGAATAATTAGATAAGTGTGTCCAACTTCGGGTTCGCGTGGCTGAACTACAACTCTTGCATAGGATTGGTCAAAGACCGTTCCGCCCGTTTGGGTAAATGGATCAATGTCATTTTCAGGATATTCAACCCGGAATTTTTTCACGCCGCGTTTGTGAATTTTATTCCTACGCCAAGCCAGACGCATCGCAACTTCTTCGTGCATCCAGTCCGATTCGTCATCAATAATTTCGACCTTCGTCAGATGCTTCGCAATCTCCATCGCACAGGAAAGTTCCGATTGCATCGGCAAATCCTGTTCGCGTCTTTCTTCTTCCGTGTAACTTGTCAGATAGGCATTTTCCAGATCATCAAGTTCGATGGTTTCAAGCGTTTCACCCTTCAAAAGTATGATCGGCTTATCGGCAAAAAATTCAATTCTCGCTCCGGCAATTTGATAGTTTGTATTCCACCACCATTCAAAGAAATGCGAACGAACTCCGCCTTCTTTTTTTCTGCCCTTTACATATTTTTTATGAAACTCATCACCAACGCCTTTTGCTGTAGATTCGATTGATATCTTTCCGCCTTCAGCCGCTTCGCAAAGGGCGACGAAAGCAGTTTCAATATCACCTTTCCAGAACGGAACCTCAGTTAAATGCAAGCGTGTGAATGTATCGCCACGTCCTTCTTCTTCGTGTCCCGGAACAACCGTCGAGATCGAAACTTTCGAGCCGTTATTAAATTCAAGATCATTTTTGGAATTGTATTTACTTTCAGGTTTAAGCTCGTCTCTCAAACCGTTATACATAAATTTGACCATTCGCATCATTGCCGTAACGGTCTTCGGTGTATGGGCAACTATCCGAACATGATGCCCGTCTTCGATAACTGCATCGGCAAAATAATCCGCACAATAATAAGTTGAAATTCCAAGTCTCCGGCATTTGAGAGTAGTGTTTTCAATCGAAGGATCAAGACTTGCTTCATTACTTCCAATGAGTAATTGATTTTGAGCATCGTTGAGAATGAAATTAACTTCTTTGTTTTTTAAAAAAGCATTACGAATTTTTATCTCGCGTTCCAAAAAAATCTTTTTTCGATTTATCCAATCCGCCGCATACCATTCTTTTGTATATTTTTCCAGCG
>JBGTHN010000165.1:0-7301 GCA_041746235.1 Pyrinomonadaceae bacterium
CCCATTTGAGCGAAGTCCAAGCGTGTGCCGCTTCGTGAACCGAGATCGCCAAGACCAAATTTACCAGAAAAATTACAAGATGACTGAGCAGTTCAGTCGTAAAAATACCATCCATTTTTTAACTCCAAAATGATTGCGAAACCATATATTAAAATCAACCTATAAAACTAATACGAAACTAGACATTATATTGTTTTTACAGTTAAATTGTGCCATTCTTTTATCATTATACAAAATCGTTATATTAGAGTTTATTAATTTTTTTTAAGAGAAACAGTTAGTAATGTCGGTCAATAAAGATAGCCAAAAAAGCAACTGACCAATGACAATTGACTAATGACTATACATTTATGAAGAATCACATTGTAATAATTGCCAGCGAATTTAAGGGCAACGAGTTTATTGAAGAGTGCCAGAAAGCGGATTGGAATGTAACGCTTGTTACACGCGAAGACTTGCACGATGCGAATTGGTCTTGGGCGAGTTTGAATGAAGTTAAATATGTTCCAAAGGATGCGAGAGAGGAAGAATATCTGCAAGCGGTTGTGAATCTTTCGGCTCAACAACCCGTGCATCACGTTGTCGGAATGGATGAATTTGATGTTTTGCCGGCGGCTCGTGTTCGGGAATATCTGCAAATTTTCAAAGGTTTGAGCCGTTCACATGCACTTCGTTTCAGAGATAAATTGACGATGCGTTCAATCGCCGCTTCGCACGGAATTGATTGTCCCGAATTTATCGGCGTGTTTAATCCAAAAGATATTAATGATTATTTGGAGCGAGTTCCCGCACCTTGGATCGTTAAACCACGTACGGAAGTCTCGGCGTTTGGAATTAGAAAATGCGAAACACAGGAAGAAGTTTGGAATGTTTTAACTGAACTCGATTCACGAAACACATGGCGGGATCATCCTTCAAAATATCAGATCGAAAGATTTATCGAAGGTAATGTTTATCACGTTGATTCGGTTATCGAAGACGGAAAGGTCGTCGCTTCAGGTGTCAGTGAATACGGCACAACACCATTTAAAGTTACGCACGGCGGCGGAGTTTTTACGACCTCAACAATGGATTACAAATCTCACGACCGAAAGGAATTAGAAAAAATAAACAAGAAACTTCTCAAAGCATTCAAACACGAACGCGGAGTTGCTCACGCTGAATTCTTAAAATCTGATGCTGACGGAAAATTCTATCTTGTTGAAGTTGCGGCAAGAGTCGGCGGTGCGTATATCGCCAATGTTTTGGAACACGCCTGCGGATTTAATCTTTGGAGAGAATGGGGGAAACTTGAATCTGCGACAAGAGAAAATCCATATCAAAGACCGAAAGTTCGCAAAGAATATGCGGGAATCGCACTTGCTTTGGCAAATCAAGATAATCCCGATACTTCGCATTACACAGATGAAGAAATTGTCTATCGGGTTGATAAACCAAAACACGTCGGTTTGATCTTTCGTTCGGAAAGCAAAGAAAGAATGGAAGCATTGCTTTCAACTTACAGAGAGCGAATCACGAACGATTTTCTTGAGATTGCTCCCGTCAAAGAGCGTTATGACGATTAATCAATACTTAAAAAGTACCAATAAAACCCTGTGAGTCCATTACTTGCAGGGTTTTTTTATACCAAAACAACTTTAAAAAGGTCGGAACCGTTTCCCGTGAGGGAACGAATTATTCATTGAACATTGTAAATATATCGAACCATTTACTCTTTCAACTTTTAACCACCTGCCCATGCAAGGTAGTTCTGACCAATTTCTTTAATCGAACTTTCAGAACAGAATGGAAGTTTCTTATTATCTGAAATTATTAACACATTCTTAATACGGAATTAACACTTCTCTAAAACCGGCAAAGTATTATCCTTCTTTTCCCAACAAAAATAATTAAATAAATTTTCCTTTTAAAAAACAGGAGCAAAACAAAATGTTAACTATCAGACGGTTTGCTAGCTTAGTAATTATAACCGTATTTACAATTATATTTTCAACGAGTGTTTTATCACAGCAAACAGGTGGTATCACCGGAACCGTAACCGATGGAGTTACCGGAAATCCTTTGCAGGGAGCAAATGTTTCGCTTGACGGAACACCGCTTAATACGCAAACCGATCGTTCGGGAAAATTTCAATTATTGAATATTCCCGGCGGTGCAAAAACGATCTCGATCTCATATTTGGGGTTTGAAACCAAAAAACTTGATGTCAATGTCGCTTCCGGTGAAATTGTTTCGGTCGATACGGCTTTGGAAGTCAGCGTTTCGGCAACGGTCAATGTTTCATCACCCTTGCTTGAAGGTCAGGCAAAGGCTCTGAATCAGCAAAAAGAAGCGACGACGATCTCGAATGTTGTTTCCGCCGATCAGATCGGACGTTTTCCCGATTCAAATTCTGCCGAAGCAACGCAAAGAATTCCGGGCGTGACGATCGAACGCGATCAGGGCGAAGGTCGTTATGTGCAAGTTCGCGGAACGGAAGCGAGATTGAATTCGATGATGATCGACGGCGAACGAGTTCCTTCACCGGAAGGTGATGTTCGTGCGGTGGCACTCGATGTCGTTCCGGCTGATCTGCTTGAACAGATCGTCGTTACAAAAGCACCGACAGCAGATATGGACGGTGATTCGATCGGTGGTTCGGTAAATCTCGTTACAAAGGGAGCACCGAATAAAACCCGTGTTTCGTTGAATTTCGGTTTAGGCTACAACCGAATTTCCGAAGGCGGAATACAAACCTTCAGCGGAACTGTCGGACGTAGATTTTTTGATAACAAACTCGGACTTTTGGTGGCGGGAAGTTATCTCAACACAGATCGCGGTTCGCAGAGTTTTGAAACAGAATTCGATGATGGTGAGCTGGATAATTTAGAATTGCGTAATTACTCGGTCAATCGTAAACGCAAAGGTATCAATCCTTCGATCGACTATCGTTTTTCCGATACATCGGTCATTAAATTGAAAGGTATCTACAATCAATTTGATGATTACGAATACCGCCGCCGCACTCGTTATCGTATCGGCGATGACCGCATCGAACGCGAATTAAAAGATCGTTTTGAAGGACAAACGATCGCTCAGGTTTCATTTGGCGGTGAACATCTTCTGCCGAATTTTATGCAGATAGATTATGATATTTCCTATGCTTACGCTGATGAGCAGGAACCGAATCGGCTCGACACAACATTTCGCCAAAGAAACGTAAATTTTATGCCGAATGTTTCACCCGATTCGATCGACCCCGATAATATTCAAGCCAATCCGCTGAATGAAGATATTAGTTTATACGAATTTGACGAAGCTGTTCTAGAAAATAATACGACCAACGAAAGAGATTTTCGTGTGCGTTTCAACGGCTCGATGCCTCTGCCGACGAATGCCGGATTTGCCGGATTTTTCAAATTTGGATTCAAGAACAAATTCAAGAAAAAATTCCGCAATAATGATGCGTTGATATATGAATATGACGACGATGATGATGCACCGCTCTTTACAGATGTTTTAGATAACAATTTTTCGCAGGGAACATTTCTCAACGGTCTTTATTCACCGGGCAATGCGTTTGTCGATCCACTCGCTGCACGCCGAATCTTGACCGATCCGAACGCTCAGTTTGAAAAAGATTTTGAGGGCGACACGGCGGATTATCGGGCGAGAGAAAATGTCTTTGCGGTTTATGCTATGACGCAATTGAACTTCGGTGAAAAATTCCAACTTGTTCCGGGTTTTCGTTACGAGAGAACTGATGTTAAATACACGGGATACGAAGTTTTATTTGACGATGAAGGAGATTATCTTTCGACCAATTCGGTTCCCGGCGAGAATACTTTTAACAATTATTTAGCTTCGATACACGGAAAATATCGCTTTACTGATAACACGAATTTCCGCGTTGCCTTTACGCAAACGATTGCCCGACCGAACTTCCGTGATCTGACACCGTTTCGTTTGATACTTGAAGAAGACCTTGAGATCGAACGCGGAAATCCGAATCTTGTTCCGACGACCTCAAACAATTTTGATGTGATGGTCGAACATTATTTAAGTTCGGTCGGAATTATATCGGGTGGATTTTTCTACAAACGCCTGAATAATTACATCTTTCCATTTACGTTTGAAGAAGACAGACCGATCGGCGGACCGAACGGACCGATCGACACTTTTGACATCATCGAACCGCGAAACGGCGATAGTGCAAATCTTTACGGACTCGAACTCGCTTTTCAAAATCGTTTCAGCTTTTTGCCGAAACCATTCGACGGATTCGGGATCTACGCAAATTATACTTATGTGCATTCAGAAGCAGTCCTACCGGGCGAAGACTTAAACTCGATCGGACGCACAGCCGCACTTCCGGGACAAGCCAAAAATGTCGCTAATCTTGCATTGTCGTATGAAAAATTCGGATTTTCGGGACGTGCTTCGTGGCACTATCGTGATCTGTATCTGAGTCAGGTTTCGAATGATCCATTGCGTGATATTTTTGTTGACGATCATCTGCAATTTGATGTGAATCTTAGTCAGAAGATAACAAAAAATATCAGGATCTATGCAGATTTTATCAATCTCGGAAACCGTCCTTTCAGAGTTTTTGAAGGAGTTTCTGACCGACCGATCCAGCAAGAATACTATCGTTGGTGGGCAACTTTCGGTTTGAAATACGATTGGTAGGTTTGTAAACTTATCTTACGAAAACCTCGATTTTGAGTGAGGGCAAAAGTGTCCTCACTCATTATTTATTTACAACTAACTTATATTACAAATTTATTATGAAACGCAGAGATTTTTTAATTAGTGCCGCCGCCGGAAGTTTAGCTTTATCATTCGGAGGTTTTTCAAAACGTGCTTTGGCAGTAGAGAGAACTTCAAATCTTGCCAAACTAAGAGCAAAAGGCTACGGCGAATCAATTCCGACCGCCGCCAAAAACACAGGCGAAAAACTTATTACATTGCCGCAAGGTTTTGAGTATAAAGTATTCGGCAGAACAGGCGATAAAATGTCCGATGGTCAACTGACTCCGAAAGATCACGATGGAATGGGAGCATTTTTTAAACGTGATGAGATACGTCTGATCCGCAATCACGAGATCAACGATGATGTCGGAAAACCAAATGTTACGATCGCCAAAGAAAACAATTACGACGAAACTGCGGGTGGCGGAACAACGACTTTAATTATTAACCCGAAAACACTTGAGATCGAACGTGATTTTGTCAGTTTAAGCGGAACTTTGAATAATTGTGCCGGTGGCGTAACTCCCTGGGGAAGTTGGATCACATGCGAAGAAACAACTTTCGGCAAAACAAAATTTGTTGAAGTTGACGAAGAAGACAATACAAAAGAAGAGGCTGGCGGATTTGATAAACCGCACGGTTATTGCTTTGAAGTATCAGCTTCGGCAAACAGTAATGTAATGCCTGTTCCGCTCACAGCAATGGGAAGATTTTCGCACGAAGCAGTTGCATTCGACGAAAAACGAGGTATCGCATATTTGACCGAAGACGCAAAACCTTGTGGATTTTATCGTTTTCTGCCAAAGAATTTTACAAAACTTGCGTTGGGCGGAACTCTGCAAATGCTCGCCATCAAAGACCGACCGAATTTCGACACTTCAAAAGGTCTGACTCAAACTACATTTGATGTAAATTGGGTAACGATCGACAATCCCGATCCGACTGAAGCAGACACAAATGAAAACGCCGTCTATAATCAGGGAAAAGCAAAAGGTGCGGCAGTTTTCAAAAAACTCGAAGGTTGTTTTGCCGATAAATACGGACGAATTTACTTTGTTTCTTCAAGCGGCGGCGATAAAAAAGGCGGGCAAGTTTGGCTTTACGAACCAAGCACTAAAGATACTGGGATATTGCGTTTACTCTTTGAAGCACCCGATCGCGAACTCGTTGATATGCCTGATAATATCTGTCTTTATCCAAACAGCAATTTGCTTTTTATGTGCGAGGACAGCGATTATGTCGGAGTCGGCGGAACACCTGAAAACCATTTAAGAATAATGACTCCGAACGGAAAAGTCGCCGATTTCTCAAAAAATATCGTTCCCGAATTTGAAGAAAGCGAATTCGCCGGAGCCACATTTTCGCCCGACGGAAAAGTGCTTTTTGTAAATATTCAGGAACCCGGTTTAACTCTCGCAATTTGGGGCGATTGGAAAAGATTCCAAGTTTGATCAAATGTGTAACTTAAAAGGATTTGAATCTAAACAGCAGATTCGCTCATAATTATTAATCAACTCTACAAATGTTAAAATCACTTTTCAATGAAAGGGTTTTATTGACACTTTTTTTGTTCAAAAATAATAATGATTAGTATATGGTTTTTTCTTAAATTGAATTCGTTTATAATTTTCCCACAATGCAAAAACTAGA
The DNA here is from genome assembly GCA_041746235.1 of Pyrinomonadaceae bacterium. Lineage (GTDB taxonomy): Bacteria > Acidobacteriota > Blastocatellia > Pyrinomonadales > Pyrinomonadaceae > Aridibacter. The sequence continues at coordinate 6,382 of JBGTHN010000165.1, forward strand.
AAATTACATCAATGGTGAATTGGTCGCTCCGATTTCAAATGAATATCTGGATAATTTCAATCCCGCAATCGGCGAAGTCTATTCACAAATTCCCGATTCGGATGAAAGAGATGTTGAAAAGGCGGTCGAAGCGGCACGAAATGCGTTCCCCGAATGGTCGGCGAAAACGCCCGAAGAACGACACGACATTTTGATTAAACTTTCAAAATTAATCGAAAGAGATTTGGATTCACTTGCGGAAGCGGAAAGCATTGACAACGGTAAACCGAAATCGCTTGCAAAGATGGTTGATATTCCGCGTGCGGTTTCCAATTTTAAGTTTTACGCGACCGCCGCAATGCACTTTGCGAGCGAATCTCATCAAATGGTTGGGCAGGCGATAAACTACACTTTGCGTCAACCGATCGGCATTGTCGGCTGTATCTCGCCGTGGAATTTACCGCTTTATTTATTTACATGGAAGATCGCTCCCGCACTCGCCGCCGGAAATTGTGTGGTCGCCAAACCGACCGAAATTACGCCGATGACTTCGTATCTTTTGTCAAAACTCTGCATCGAAGCGGGTTTGCCGAAAGGTGTTTTAAATATCGTCCACGGACTCGGACAAAAAGCGGGTGCGGCAATCGTTCAACACGAAGATGTTAAAGCGATTTCATTTACAGGCGGAACAAAAACCGGCGAATGGATCGCTAGAGAAGCCGCTCCGAAGTTCAAAAAATTATCACTTGAACTCGGCGGGAAGAATCCGAACATAATCTTCGCCGATTGCGATTACGAAGCGATGCTCGACACAACCGTTCGCTCATCTTTCGCCAATCAAGGACAAATTTGCTTATGCGGTTCACGGATATTTGTAGAACGTCCGATCTATGACAAATTTATCAAAGATTTTGCCGAATACGTTCAAAAAATGAAGATTG
>JBGTHN010000166.1:0-3685 GCA_041746235.1 Pyrinomonadaceae bacterium
AAATCCCGATAAAGTTAAAACCGAACTAGCGGCTCAAGGTCTGCAACCGATCGAATGGGGCGGAGACATAGAGATGGTAGAGGTTTCGGCTAAAAATCATACAAATCTTGATACTTTGCTTGAAACTGTTCTCTTACAAGCCGACATAATGGAATTGAAAGCAAGTCCGACGAGACGTGCTTCGGGAGTTGTTTTAGAAGCAAAACTTGATAAAGGACGCGGTTCAGTCGGAACAATTTTAGTTCAACAGGGAACTTTAAGCGTCGGCGATCCATTTATTGTCGGACAGTATTACGGTAAAGTTCGGGCGATGTTCTCCGATAGAGGAGAAAGAGTTGAGGTTGTTGAACCAGCAACTCCCGTTGAAGTTCTTGGACTTCAAGGAGTTCCGCAAGCAGGCGATGTTTTTCAGGCAGTTTCGGATATAGACAAGGCTCAATCCATTGCCAATCAAAGACAAATGCAAGCAAGACAAATTGCGATGCTCAAAACGACAAAACGTGGAATCGAATCTCTTGGACTTGCGGATATTAAAGAATTACTTGTCATTCTCAAAGCAGATGTTCAAGGTTCTGTCGAAGTTCTTAAAGCAACGCTTGAAAAACTTTCGACCGAAAAAGTTAAAGTTCGTGTAATTCGTTCCGGCGTTGGTGCGATCACCGAATCCGATGTATTGCTTGCGTCGGCGACTCAATCCGAACAAACTTCGACGGCTGTTGTAATCATCGGATTTAATGTGCGTCCGGGAGTTCGAGCGGTTGAAACAGCACGACAAGAAGATGTTGATATTCGTCTGCACTCAATTATTTACAAAGTTGAAGAAGAAATTAAAGCGGCAATGATCGGAATGCTTGATGCAATCCAGAAAGAAGTGATCTTAGGAAAAGCACTCGTGTTGGAAACTTACAAGGTTTCCAAAGTCGGTATGATCGCCGGTTGTCGTGTTACTGATGGTGTAATGAAACGGCAAGCAAAAGCACGTCTGATACGAGATGCTGTGGTGATTTGGGAAGGCGACATCTCATCACTCAAACGATTTAAAGATGACGCAAATGAAGTTAAACAAGGTTTTGAATGCGGTATCAGTCTTGTTAATTTCAACGATCTCAAAGTTGATGACGAGATCGAAGCATTTATTATTGAGGAAATTGCCGCAACGGAGCTTTAGAAAGGATGAAGTTTGAAAGATGAGGGATGAAATTTGATTAATTTAAATCAAGATTTAATTTATGACCTTCATCCTTCAAATTTCATCCTTCATCCCTTAATTATTATGCACCGACCGGAAAGATTAGCAGAAGCATTGAAAGAAAGCGTAGCTGAAATTGTGGGTTATGAGTTGGAAGATCCAAGACTTGCGACAATTACGGTTACAGATGTTCGCGTAGCTCAGGATCTGCGAAATGCAAATGTTTATGTCTTGGTAGATGGAGATGAAGACGAAATAAAAGAAGCGATGAAAGCACTCGGAAGAGCCACAACATTTATTCGTCGTCAGGTTGCATTATCACTTGATCTTCGATACGCACCCCAGCTTCATTTTGCACGCGATACAGTTGAAGAAAACGCAACAAGAATTGGAGAAATCTTAAATGATCTATCCATAACAGAAGAAAGTGGAGAGTAAAGAGTAAAGAGTCGTGAGAATGTTATTCTCCAATCTTTACTCAAAGTAATGTTAAGTCAAGTAGTAGAATTAATTGAAAACAAAGATAAATTTGCAATTACAACGCACGTCAGACCCGACGGTGATGGTGTCGGCTCATCATTAGGATTATGGTGGCTTTTGAAATCTTTAGGTAAGGATGCAGAAGTTATTGCCCGTGATGATATACCGAATTCCTATCGGAAACTTCCGGGAGCGGACAAAATTCGTAAGGTTGCGAAAATAGATGACGAATATGATGCCATTTTTGTAATGGAATGTTCTGATATTAATAGACCGGGCATCGAAAATATAGAGACACAACTTGTTGTTAATATAGATCATCATGCGACTTGTGAACATTTTGGCAATATTAACTGGATTGACCCGACGGCTTCGGCAGTCGGCGAAATGATTTACAATCTATGCAAAGCTATCGGTGGGCGTATTACCAAAGAAATCGCCGAGTGCGTTTATCTCGCAATCGTAACTGACACAGGTTCATTTCATTTCCCAAATACTACCGACAGAACATTAAAAGTTGCATCAGAACTTGTCAAAGTTGGTGTCAAGCCTTCAAATATTTCAGAAGCAGTTTATAACAGCTATTCGTGGAGTCGTGTTGCATTAATGCAGAAGGTTTTGGAAACTCTCAAGCGTGACGAAAGCGGAAGAATAGCTTTTATGCGGCAGACGATTGAAATGGTTAAAGAATCCGATGCCGTTGATGGTGATAATAACGGTTTTGTCAATATACCTTTAACCGCAATGGAAATTGTTGCATCGGTTTATATGCGTGAAGTTCGACCAAACACATATCGTGTTAGTTTACGTTCTAAAGGTGATATAAATGTCGCTAGAATTGCTGAAATGTTTGGTGGCGGTGGACACAAAAATGCCGCCGGATGTCGTGTTGAAGGTGATTGGGATACATTGGAAAGAGAAATTGCAGGTGCTTTAAGCGAAGTTATCTATGAAGAGGGAAATGATATTCGACACATATCCAGAGAATTAGAAAAAAGTCTTGCTTGAAGAATGTAAAAGAAGTGAAAAAGTGAAATGGTTGAAAAGTGAAAAAGTTAGTCTGAATAAGACAACAAACTTTTTCACTTTTTTAATTTTCAACTTTATTAAATATGAAGGAACAAAAAGAAAAAAAATATAAATGGCGGCGTGAAGATTATCGTGAGAAAACCAAAGGGCTTTTAATCGTCAATACTGGCGACGGAAAAGGTAAAACAACTTGTTCGATTGGTTTAATGGTTCGTGCGGCGGGACAAGGTTTAAATTGTTGTATGATTCAATTTATGAAGTCCAAAACTGACCGATATGGCGAACACGAATCACTTGAAAAACTCGGCATAGAAGTTCATACGATGGGCGACGGCTTTACTTGGGATACGAATGATCCGGCACAGGACATAAAAACTTCGGAAGATACATGGGCTTTATGCGTCGAAAAAATGCGTAGCGGCGATTACGATTTACTTGTTTTTGATGAACTTGTTTATGTTCTTGATTACAAATTCCTCGATTTACAAAAAGTTTTGGACGAGATAAAAGCGATAAAAGAATACCAACCTGCACTGCACATTGTTGTTTCAGGCAGAAATGCTCCAAATGAACTCATTGAAATTGCAGACCTCGTAACTGAGATGAAGGAAATAAAACATCCATTCAACGCAGGAATTTACGCTCAGCAAGGAATTGAATTTTAATAAATTTGCAAAACCCTCCAAAATGAACTAAAACTTTTAATACAAATACTTTGGAGGGTTCGGTAGAATGAGATCAGCAAACAAATTTAACATAATATTAATAATTTTATTGGCATTGGCAATTTCGCTTGCGTGTAATTTGTCAGAAAACGATTCAGGCAAAACAGGTTCAAGTGAAGGGACAAAATCTGACTCAAACAAAGAAAACTCTGATAATACTGAATTATCTTTGGATATAGATAATGAAGAATCCGAATCCGAAACCTCTGAAGCCTCTGAAGCCTCTGAAACAACGTCAAACAATTCAACACAAACAGTAGTA
>JBGTHN010000167.1:0-1589 GCA_041746235.1 Pyrinomonadaceae bacterium
CTAACTAAACCCCAACAAATAAAGCCCCAAATATTCACTATCAAACATACAAGGAGAAAAAAGTGTCTAAATTTTTATCATTTAGCATAATTTGCATACTGCTTATTATGCTTTGCCCTTCACATATCTTCGCCGATCAGATCGTTCTGAAAAACGGTGATAAATTGACAGGAAAAATTATCAAAAAAGACGGTGATTCGATCGTCATTCAAACGGAATTTGCCGGAACAGTAACAATAAAATGGGACGCGGTTGAAAAAATAATTGCCGATGAACCTGTTAATATCAAACTTTCCGACGGTCAACTTATTAAAGGAACTGTCGCCACAACAGAACCGGACGAGGAAGAAAAGAAAACAAAATTTGCAGTCGAAACGCAAGATGCGGGAACGGTTGAAATTGAAAAAGAAAATGTAATAATTGTTCGCAATGAAGAAGAACAAGCAAGAGTTATTGCCGAAGAAGAACGCCTCAGAAATCCGAGTCTGCTTCAACTGTGGACAGGAACGGCAGATGTCGGATTTAGTCTGACTTCGGGAAATTCCGACACGCGAGCTTTGACCGCAGGGATTCGTGGAAACCGCGAAACCTCTAAAGATAAGATCAGCGGTTATGTAAATTTGATTCAGGCAAGCAATTCAAACTCCGGCGTTTCCGTTACCACGGCTCAGGCATTTTATGGCGGGATTCGCTACGATTACAATTTAAGCGAAAAAACCTTTGCTTTTGCATCGGGCGATTTTGAATACGACAAACCGCAATTGCTAAATCTGCGTTCGGTTATTGGAGCGGGAATCGGCTACAAAATGATACGCTCTGAGCGAACAAAACTCGACCTTTTCGGAGGTGCAACATACAATCGTGAAAATTATTCGACCGGTTTAAAACGCAATTCGGCGGAAGCACTTTTCGGAAACGATCTGAGTTTTCAATTAACCGATAATGTCGCTATCGAACAAAGATTCAAAGCATATCCAAGTCTTTCAACCTTCGGTCAATTTCGTGCGTTGTTCGACGCTTCGGTGGTTACAAATCTAAACGACTGGCTCGGCTGGCAAGTTACATTCGGCGACCGCTACAACAGCAATCCCGTGTCAGGTGCGGTCAGCAACGACATACTTTTCACAACCGGACTTCGTGCAACTTTTGGACGTAAGAAGTAAATCGTAATAAAGAAAGAATTTGCCTACGAAATACACGAAAAGTACGAAAAAAAGAGAAAGCAAGTAAAAAAACTTTTATATTTTTCTTCTTGTTTTTTTTCGTGCCTTTCGTGTATTTCGTAGGCAAAAAAATCTTATCCTCAAACTTTCTCAAAAAGCGTCCGATAGATCAGCAAATTCCTATTTTCAACTGATTTTTCCCGTTCAGTTTTTATCGGCAGAGGATTTTCGTCTATCGCAATTCGTTTCAAATTCTCATTTTCTTCAAACAACTCAAACATCTCTTCGCCTAAAAATTCAACATCAGTTTGAATTAAAATTTTGCCGCCTAAAGCTAGCTTTTCAACTACATTTTCTACTAATTTATCTTTAACCATACGGCGTTTCGCGTGTCGTTGCTTAAACCAAGGGTCGGGAAATTGGATC
>JBGTHN010000168.1:0-3836 GCA_041746235.1 Pyrinomonadaceae bacterium
TGCAAACGGTAAAAAATGCGATAAAAATAAAAACTCTTTTCAACGAAAATCGTGTACTCAAACGTGAGTTGAACAAAAGATACAGTTTTTCGGAAATAGTCGGAAAAAGTGAAGCACTGCAAAGTGTTTTCCGAATCGTTGAAAAAGTTGCCGATACAAATATAAACATACTCATTCAAGGTGAAAGCGGAACGGGAAAAGAACTTATTGCCAGAGCTTTGCATTTTCAAAGTTCGCGTGCAGGTAAAGAATTTTTAGCGGTAAATTGCGGATCTTTGCCCGAAAACCTACTCGAATCGGAATTATTCGGACATACCAAAGGTTCGTTTACGGGTGCAACTTCCGACAAAAAAGGTTTGTTTCGTTCGGCAGACGGCGGCACGCTTTTGCTTGATGAGGTCGGTGAAATGCCGCAACAATTGCAGGTAAAACTTCTACGTGCGATACAAGAGCAAGAAGTTACGCCGGTCGGTTCGGCAAATCCGATAAAATTTGACGCAAGGATTATTGCCGCAACAAATAAGAATCTGGAAAAAGAAGTCTTTGAAGAAAGATTTCGTGAAGACCTGTTTTATCGCCTAAATGTTGTCGAAATAAATCTTCCGCCACTTCGGGACAGACGCGAAGATATTCCACTGCTCATCAAACATTTTGTAACAAAATCCGCACAGGCACAAAATTCTATTGAAAAACAAGTTTCAAAAGAAGCAATGGCAACACTTCTCAATCATCGCTGGCAAGGAAATATCCGCGAATTACAAAACGCCATCGAAAGAGCTTTTATTTTAAGCGGTGATGAAATTGATCTGGAAAGTCTTCCGCCGAGAATAAAAAATGGAAACCAACATTCGGAAATACGTGATCCCGAAGGTATTCATTTGACGCTGGAAGAAATGGAAAGACGGTATATTTTGGAAATTTTGAATTCGGTCAATAAGGACAAATCCGCCGCCGCTGAAATTTTAGGAATAGACCTTTCAACACTTTACCGCAAGTTGAAAAAATATAATGAATTTTAAGTTTATTGAGTTTGCAGAGTCAAAATAAAGTAGTCTGTGTCATTTACCCGCATCAAAGTTCCACTATTAAAAGGCGTTTTGAAAAATATATCGGCTTTATAACCTGTACCTTTTATTGTTGCATCACCTGTCGTCTGGCTTTTTGCGATCAATTCTGCGGGAAACCACGGCTCAGATTCGATTTTGCTTTCAAACGAATTTCCGCTTTCTTTCAATTGGTCAAGCAACTTTTCTGTATTTTCTTTTGAAAATTTTAATACCGCTGTAATTTTTCTATCGGTCGGTCCCGGAACTCGATTAGTGTTCGCTGATTTTCCAACCGTATCTTCACGATAAACATTTTCATCCGGCTCAAAAGGTAAATTTATTAAACTATTTAGCTCGGTTTCATTATCCTCGGCAACATTTGCGTTTGGATCAATATTGACATTGGCGTTTTCATTAACTTCGGGACGAAGTTTATTCACTTCGCCTTCATCTACATCAGGCGTAAAACAAGCAAGCGAGAAAATAGTAAGTAATAAAATGATGGATAATCGTCGGCTAGTCCACATAATTATATTGATTGTAAATATATTGTTATAGCATTGCAATCACTCAAAGTTATAACCATTTTGTCATTTTCATACGGATAGTTGTAAATTAACATTTGAGAAAAAAAACTTGCAATAATAAAAATGAATTTATTAAAAAGAATTAAAGCCTTTATCATCCGAGATTTCCAACTCGCAGTTTCTTATCGTTTGGAATTTTTCATAAAAATTTTATGGATTCTAGGCGTTTCAACAACATTTTATTTTATCTCAAGACTCGCAAATTCGGGGTTTATAGACTTTCGTTATCCAAATTGGCAGGATTTATTAGCAGCTTGGTTGATCGGTTTAGCAGTTCTCAATTATTTTATTACCGGCTTTTCGTCCTTAGCAAACGCCATTCGTCAGGAACAGATGCAAGGAACGCTTGAAAGCGTTTTATTAACACCGATAAATGTTCCGACCGTGATAATGTCGAGTTCCGCTTGGGCTTATGTCGAAACTACTTTTTATTCATTTTTATATCTATTTTTCGGCTGGGCATTTTTCAATATTCATTACAAAGGCAGTTTTATATTAGCCTCGATCCTTATAATTTTAACGACTTTGTGCCTCGCCTGTATGGGTGTTTTGTCGGCAAGTTTTGTGATGTCCTTCAAACGCGGCGATCCGTTCGCAATTTTTATCGGTGTTGGAACTGCTTTATTTTCAGGTGTTTTTTTTCCGAAAGAAATGTTGCAGGAAGAATTAGGTAATACGGGAAGTTTTCTGTCTGCGATAAATCCTTCAACACACGGTTTAGACGGAATAAGAGCGATATTGATACAAGGAAAGACTTTTTCCGAAGTCCAACCGCAAATGCTTGTTTTACTCGGATTTCTAGCTGTATTACTTCCCTTTTCATTATGGATTTTCTCGCGTTCAGTAAAGCGTGCGAAACGTGAAGGCAGTTTGATTCAATATTAATTTTATTTTCATTTTTATTAATGAGTATTTTTCTTAAGTTATCAATTATCAAATAGCAATTAGCCTTTTAATATTAAACATTTGACTTGTTTTAACCTTTTGTTTTAATTTCAAGTGATGAAAATACTGCACGTTTGTTCTGCCCGTGAAATTGGCGGCGGAGAAAGATATGTAGCCGATGTAACAAACTCACTAGCCGAAAGAGGGCATCAGGTATTTCTAACTCTTTATCCAAATGCTCCAATAAAAGACGAATTATTCAAAGTTCCAAAAGAAAATTTAATGTTTTCAAAAATGCGTAATGCAATTGATGTTAGCGGTATTTTTCGTTTAAAAAAGCACATTGAGATGGTTCAACCTCAAATTGTCCACGCCCACATTGCCAGAGATTATCCAATTGCGGCAATCGCATCTCGTTTAACAAATACACCTTTTGTTTTTACGAGACATATGTTGTTCCCTTTGAAAAAAATTCAAAAACTTGTTTTAAACAATGTTGCGGGAATCATCGCTCCATCAAAAGCTATCGCCGAAGAACTTTTCAAACAAAAGCTATTTCTCTCCGAGATTATCAAAACAATTCCCTATGGAATCAATATAAATCATTTTTCAGATAGCAAATTAAACAAACAAAATAAAACTTTTACGATTGGTAATATTGGACATATCGCTCCAATTAAAGGTTTTGATACTTTTATACGTGCCGCAAAAATTGTTTTAGAAAAGAATCCGAACTTTAAATTTGTGATCGTTGGCGAAGACAAATCATCCGACGGAAGAAATCGCAAAAAAATTGAGCAACTTATTTCTGATTTAAACTTACAATCAAATGTCGAGCTTGTAGGTTGGACTGATGACATACGCCCTTTTTTGAAAGATTTCGACATATTCGTTTCAACCGCTAGAATGGAAGCGTTCGGATTAGTTATGATCGAAGCAATGATGTCCAAAACTCCCGTTATTGCAACAAAAAGCGAAGGAGCATTGGAAATCATAGAAAATGAAGATATTGGAATTTTAATTGAGATTGACGATGTTGAAAATTTAGCAAAATCAATACTTGATCTCGCTGCAAATGAAACGAAGCGTAAAAACTTAGGTGAGAAAGGACAGGATCACGTAGTTAAAAACTATTCAGTTGAATCAATGGTAGATAGCATTGAGGAATTTTATCAAGAGATCATAAACCGAACACCTTAATGTTATATACAATCTTCACTAACTCTATTTTGTTTGATAATCTATTTTTAAAATAATTTACATTAGATATATATTCGAGAAAACAATTATGCCTGAAATCAAAGAACAATTATCAAAA
>JBGTHN010000169.1:0-4230 GCA_041746235.1 Pyrinomonadaceae bacterium
TTCAAAGCCAATTAAAAGAAGTCGGAATTCCGATGAGTATTGAAAGTCTTGAATCAAACACAATGCGTTCACAGGTTCAGAGCGGACAATTTATATTAACGACAGGAATTTGGGTTGGCGGAAACCAAGACCCGATCTTCTTAAAAGATTTGTTTGCATCAAGCGAAATTCCTGATGAAGCCAGAGCCTCGAGAAATCGTGGACGATACAAAAATAAAGAAGTTGATGAATTAATTGACAAGGCACTCAAAGAATTAGACAGAGAAAAAGCTAAAGAATATTTTGCCAAAGTTCAAGAAATTATCAGCCGAGAACTTCCCCTCTACCCACTCTGGTATCCAAAAACACTTGTTGTTGCAAAACAAAATGTCAAGAACATACAGGTTAATGCCAGCGGAGATTGGGATTTTGTTCGCAAAATGACCATTGAATAATTTTGGTGAATTAATAAACAAAATATAATGCTTTCAGGTTAATAAATTTGGAAGCATTTTTACTTTTAAACTATTTTATTATAGACAAGATGCGTTATCAGACGTATCCTTAATTTCTCATATATGCAATTATTAAATATGTGAATTTTATACAAGTAATTAGTGAGGAAAAATGAACTACGAAACTTTTAAATCTTACTCCAAATGGTTAAGTCAAATAACTGCAATAACTGCACTTATTACAATAATATATGTGAAATCAAAGTATCTATTTATTACAGGAAATGATGCTGGACGTTTAGTTTTAATTTCAATAATTGCTGCATTGCTAACATTAGTATTTGGAATTGTAAGTCTACCACGATGGCAAGGGATAGTTGCACTCGTCATCTTTAGCTTTGTAGCCTATTGCATTCTTTTTACACCACTTTATGCAATTTCATAAATTTATTGCTCTCGGTATCGTTATCGGACGCAACCCCCATTTCTCTAGTATGCAAATAACGAATTCAGAAAAATAGCGTCCAATAAAGTAAACATTTTCTTTAGCGTATTCATTATTTTTTTTCAGCGTCAACAAACTTGACAAAATCTTTCAGCAATGTAGAATTATCAATTGCAAAGAGCGGGAATAGCTCAGTGGTAGAGCACAACCTTGCCAAGGTTGGGGTCGCGAGTTCAAATCTCGTTTCCCGCTCCAGATTTTGAAAATATGAGGGATGAAGGATGAAGGATGAAAATTATTCATCCCTCACTCTTCATCCCTCCTACTTCTTTTCGGCGGCGTAGCCAAGTGGTAAGGCAGAGCTCTGCAAAAGCTTTATTCATCGGTTCGATTCCGATCGCCGCCTTCGATCTCAAATAATTCTTCAAATTTAAAATCTTCAAATTTGTAATTCATTGTAATTATTTATTTTGTGTTAACATTTCTCAAATACATTATTTGAGAGGAAATTATGCAAAATAGAAAAATATCTATTGTTCAAACTATCTTTGTTTTATTGGCACTTGTTTTTTCAACATTTGGTCAAACTTTACCATTTCTAAATGACACTGAGATAAATATGCTCAGGAACGAAATTTCGGGTGATCGTGCGTTTGAACACATACGTGTATTAACACAATGGCACAGGGATTCGGGGATGGAAGGTTATTTTAAGGCGATGGATTATGTTGCCGATCAAGCGAAAAAAAATGGTTTAGAAGATGTTTCGATCATCAAACAACCTCTGAATGATTCAGATGGAAATCCTAGAAATTACACTGCAAAATCTGCTGAACTTTGGATAACTTCCCCGTTTGAATTGAAACTTGCAGACATAGGAGATCACGCACTTTACTTATCTGATAATAGCCGAGATGCAGATGTTGAAGCTGAATTGATTTGGATCGGAGATGCTAGCGAAGAAACTCTCAAAAATATTGATGTTAAAGGAAAAATTGTTTTAGCCAAAGCAAATCCGGGAACTGCCGTAAATAATGCCGTTTATAAAAAAGGGGCGATTGGTGTAATCGCTTACACAACTTCTGAATCAAAAAATATGATGGATTTTCCAGACCAACTTCCATGGACTCGAATTTCCAGCCCACCGAAAGGAAAAAAAGGAACTTTTGCTTTTAGTCTTTCACCAAGAAAAGGCGATACATTACGACAATTATTAGAAACAAAATCCGAACAAGATTTATTTGCCATAGGCAAAACTACTTTGGGTGGAAAAGTTCGTGTCAAAGCCAAAGTTGACACAGATATCGGAACTGAAAATGCCCAAACCGGAACGGGAATGGTTGAAGGCTGGATAAAAGGCACAAAATATAAAGACCAACAAATTGTAATTACGGCACATCTCCAAGAAGAACAAGGTTCGGCAAATGATGACGGAAGCGGTTCCGGCAACATACTTGAACTTGCCAGAGTATTTAATAAACTCATCAAAGAAGGAAAACTTCCGCCGCCGAAGCGTGATATTAGATTTTGGTGGTCTGATGAAATTTATTCCGAATATCAATATTTTCGTAAAAATCCCGGCTCGGAAAAGAAAATTCTTGTAAATCTGCATCAAGATATGACGGGAGCGAAACAATCAATGGGCAGCCGCGTTCAACATCTTATTTATAATCCGCATTCAAGAACCTCTTACCTTGACGCATTGTTTGAAAGCGTCGGAAACTTTGTAATTTTAACAAATAATCCGTTTATTCATGCCGGACGTTCGGGTGGTTATCCGCGTCCACATTCGCAACCGATCTATGCGACACGCGGAACACGCGAAGGTTATAACGCACGCTTTGTTCCGTATTTCGGTTCGTCGGATAATCTTGTTTTTGTCGAAGGAAAAATTGGTGTTCCATCGGTTGCATTGATAAATTGGGACGACGATTATATTCATTCTTCCGACGATGATTTGGATAATCTTGATCAAACCCAATTGCAAAGAAACAATTTTATAATCGGTGCGATGGCACTTTATTTAGCTTATGCCGAAGCCGAAGATATTCCGCTACTTGCATCAGAAACATTTGCTCAGGGCGGAAAACGAATTGCCAACGATATGCACGTAGCGTTGCAACTCATAAATTCCGAAAGAAATTATAGTGACGCGTATCTTTTGATCCAACAAGGAACTCTCAGAGAAAAACAAGCACTCAATTCTATGCGTGTAATCGCCGGAAATGATGCAAAAGCAAACGAATCAATTGACGCATTTTTGAAACTCGTTGATGCCAGACAAAAAACTTTTACTAATGAATTATTTGCTTTTTATAGTGCAAAATATGGTCAAATGTCGCCACCTCCGCCATATTCTCCCGATGAAACTAAGGCTTCTCAAAAAGTTCCTGTAAATGTTGATTCAACTGAAGAATATTTCGCAAAACGCACAAGGGTGCAAACGAAATTGCATGGCTTAATGGTTAGTGAAACTTTCAATTTTGTTGATGGTAAACGAAGCTACCTTGATATTTACAGAGCAGTTAGAGCCGAACAATTATCAGCCGGAAAGTTCTTTTACGGAACTGTAACGTTTGAAGATGTCGTCAAACTTCTTGATGCAAATGTTAAATCAGGTGCTTTGAAACTTAAATAGGACCAAAAGAAATGCTAATTGTTTTATTGCTCCGTAGGAGTTTATGATATTAGCCCCGTTCATTTATGGCGGGGAAATTTTGCTGAATCTGCCGTCCTTTCAGGACTTGAAAGATATTTCTAATCAACCCCGCGATAAATCGCGGGGCTATTATCAGTCAGTCCCTTCGGGACGAAAACTATCAAAGCATTTCTTTCTAGTTCACTACCGGAAAAGAAAATTAAGCCTCTAAACCGTTTACGGTATTTGTTTAACAAAATATTTCCACTCCTGCGGAAAAATTCCGTAGGTCTCCGCAAAATATTCTCAGGACTCCGCAAAACTTGCGTGGACTCACGGAACTTTTGCGTGGACTCACGGAACTTTTGTGGCATGTCCCACAACTTTTGTGGCGTGTCCCACAACTTTTGTGGCGTGTCCCACAACTTTTGTGGCGTGTCCCACAACTTTTGTGGCGTGTCCCACAAACTTTGTGGGGTGTCCCGCAAAAGTTGTGGATGGTTGCGGAAAATTATACTGATTGAAAACTAAAAGTGCTTATTTGACTGGAACATAAGCGTCCCGCTTGTGATAAGTGCGATAGCACGAAGGAAGAGTTTATGAACTTTAAAGATCATATTAATCCTCAAAGTTCATAAACTCTTGTTCGCGTTTATGAAACGCTCAACTTATGCTCCAGTCAGTTGAACATTCACGCACTATCTTTATTGAAT
>JBGTHN010000170.1:0-10962 GCA_041746235.1 Pyrinomonadaceae bacterium
AGTTTACATCAATACATTTCTTGGCGAAATACTAAGTCTTGCCGGAAAACCCGACGAAGCGATCCAAGCATTTAACAAGGCACTTGAGATAAGACCGAATTCAATCGAAGCTCGTTGGAAAATTGCCAAGTCTTTGGAGCAAAAAATGTTGTTTGATTTAGCGGAAAAAGATTTAGAAAAAATAAAAACTGAGGTCGGCGATAATAATGAATTATTGCTTTCTTTAAGTCGTGTTTATGCAAAAAACAATAAAAAAGCAAAGGCAAAAGAGATTTTGAATAAAGTAATTTCAACGTCTTATAAAGATTCTTTGAATTGTCTGATCGCACAAGTTTATTTGGCACTTGGCGAAGAAAATAAAGCAATCGAAAGGTTAGAAAAAGTTATTAAAGCAATCGGAGATAATATTTATGTGATTAAATATGATCCAAATTTAGAACCACTCAGGAATAATGAAAAGTTTATTGAAATGCTCAGGGCAAAAGAAGATGAACAAGGTTGGTGAAATACTTATTTGTTGTTGGGACTTGAGGTATTCGTCGCCGAGTTGTTTTTTGCAGTTTGACTCGATTGATTTAATTCAGTTGATGAAGCATCCGACCAACCGACTTGTTTGAGTAAAGTTATAGCAAATTTTATTGGCACAGCCATATTTGCCGCACTACTTTGCGTAAACACACCAAAATTCACTCCGATGACCTTTCCCGTTTGACCGAACAAAGGTGCTCCTGAGCCACCTTCGGCAGTTTTGGCATCGTGGACAACTCTCCGTTTATCCAAATCCGTAATCGTTCCTTGAGTTGTCAGCGGAACTATTTTTTGGGATTGGGCAAGAAAATTTATCAATGCTTGACGCGAATTGCCGAATTTACGGTTAAATTCTTTCGCTTCATTTTCATCAAGCATCGCCAATAAACGATCTGGACCATTCGGAAAGCCCATTGTTACAACCGTTTTACCAACTGCAACTGAATCTGAACCGTCTGTTTCAAGCGGAAGAACGGGAATATCGGCAAGTATTTCACCGGCATTAAAAGATGCGACGGCTAAATCTTCTTGATTACTGGATTTTAAAACTTTTAGTGGAAAAGATTTTGTAAAATTCGGGAAGTAGATGACGAGTTTTTTAATTCTTGCACGACCATTTGATTCCTTCATCAATTGTTTAACCAGTTCATCTTCCGTCCAAGGTTGCAAAACGTGCTTGTTTGTTACGATAAAACCATCGCCGACGTGAAAACCTGTGCCGAGAAAATCATATTCAACCGGATCGCCGTTGCCCTGTGTTGTTAATCCTTGAGTTTCGGGAACTTGGTAAATTCCTTCTTCCATCGGCGGAGGTTCGTATGGATCGGGTTCAAAAGCGTTCGGATCAGGGTAACGCAGCATTTTGCCGGATTTTCGGTCAACCAGATCATAGATTCCAAAGATCAAACACACACCTTTACCGTATTCGATATTTAAATTTGGTGCGAGCGAGACAATATCACGAACGATCTTATTTGATTTATCGAGTTCACCAATTTGGTTATTTGTTGTTGCAATTTGTTTTTGCAGTTCGCTGATCCGGCGATTTTGTTGCTCTGCTAATTGACGGTTTTTTATGGATTCTTGATAAAAACCATAACCGAGATAAAATAAACCGCTGCAAATTCCGATGAAAAGGACAAGAGCTATGAGTTTTGTCGTCCAACTAATTTCTCTTAAAAGTTCCCGAGAAAATTCTCGCAAAAAGGCTTTTGCATCATCACGCTTTTCGGTGGAAGATGCTTCCAACGCCGCTTCTTCGATAAATTGAACAATATGTGGTTCGCGGTTAGTTGTAATTAAAGAAGATTCGGATTCGAGCGAGAAAAATGAGAACAAAATATCAGCAGAATCAACGGATATTATATCGCCATCTTGAATTGCTACAAATCTACGTAATGGTTGGTCGTTGAGTTTAAGATTCAGTTTGTTATTAAAATTTATTACCCGATAAACGCCGTCGGAAAGTTCCAATTCAAACCATAATCCTTCCAATTTGATCTTTTTAGTGTGAATTTGCAGTTCGCTCGTTTCATCTGAACCGACACGAATCATCTCCTCACCAAAAAATTCGGTGCGTTTTTCCTTGCCAACTGTAACGTGAACTATTATTCCAACTGCCATTTTCAAAACAAATTCAAATGAATCAAACAAAAATCGAAATCGTATCTTAACATATTAAACTAAGTTTGGCTTTCAATAATGAACTGCAAAATCGAAAATTAATATACAGAATATTTTACATTTTAAAAAAAATACCAATAAAAGAATTGTTATTATTCAACAATTCAAATCTCCTAATTTGAGGAATAGAGATATCCTAGCGGTTTAGGGAAAATAAAACAGGTTGTTTTAAATGATTGATATAATTATTATTGGATTTATACAAAATTTCTGCAATAATTTTCTTAAATGGCTAAACCAAAATTCATTGACGATAAGGAACGACTCAAAAAACTCGCACCTGTTGCGGAAGCGTATATAAAACATCACGTTTTTGTTTGCGGCGGAAAATCTTGTTCACAGGTTGGAGCTTCGGAAGTTAAAGAAGCATTTGTAAAGGAATTGGAATCAAGAAATTTGCGTTACGGCAAAGAATCAAAAGGACGAAACCCCGATGGGACGATTCTTTTAACCGATTGCGGTTCGATTGGGTTTTGTTCGATCGGAACGGCTGTAATTATTTATCCTGAAGGCGTTTGGTATGCACAAGTTCGTGGTTCGGATGTTGTCGAAATTATCGAAAAACATCTGATTGGCGGGGAAGTTGTTGAGCGATTAGCGTTGAAACAAATGTAAAAAAAGCGATGCAAACAATATTGCATCGCCTAAGTGAAAATTTATAAACCATTTTAGTTATCCACTCTCGAAAATTGAGTAGCTAATAAAAATCCATCAAGTATATCTCCCTGAAAATCGAACTGGCTTTGCGTGGAACTTCCGTTAATTGATGCTCCATTTGGAAGATTACTTAGTCCTTCGTAAAAAATTTGGTTCACCAAATTTGTCAGGTCGGACTGTTTAACTCTGTCAGTATTTTCATATTGACCGTTGATTATGCTTTTAACGCCTTCTTCAACGGATTTTTTGACTTGAGTTGTTAAAAAGTCGCCTGTTTTTGATACAAACTGTTTAAATATCTCATTTGTAATATTTGAAGCAATTTTGCTTCCGACACCCGGAATCATTGATGTCGCCAAACCTAAATAAAGGTCAATAGTTTTTTGGCGGGCAGCGTCGTCTTGATTGATTGATTCACGGGCAAAACCTGTCGCATCCAAAACACTTCCCAACACTTCGCCAAGCATATTTGCATATTGAGTAGGTTCAATACCACCGGGAGTTCTCACGAAATCATCAAAAGCAGCTTGGTCACGATTTGCCAAAGCAGGATTATCCAAAGCAGTTACGCCTTCATTGATCAATTTGAAAACTGAAACGGCAGTATCTTCGTATTTTTCACCCGGAGGCGAAGATAGAAGTGTGAGTTGAAAGAATTTTTCTAATCCGGTTTGAAATTCGGGATGAGCAAAAAGAGTTCCAGAGTTTTCACCTTGTGAATTTACCTGTGCATCGAATAATAATCTATCTCTATGTTTGATAAACAAAGTCGAAAGATTATCTTTAAATTCAACATTCCCTTCAAAATTATCAAATGCCTTTCCGTTTGTTAATCCTTGGCTAGCGGCATTAAATAGATCTCTCTGAAGTTGCGGTGTATATGGTTCATAAGAATATGGAGCATAAGGAATGCTTTCTTGTTTCGCCGCGTTTTCCAGAAGTTTTTCAACTCCGCCGAAAGTTACTTGCTCCCAACCGTTGCCTGTTCGAAGATAATTTTCAAGGTCAATAGTTTCCGTTTGTCCTGCCATTGCACCTTGAATAAAGCCATTGAGTTTATCATCGGCAGCAAAACTTCTAAGTATTCGAGATTGATTTGTTTCGGACATTTGAGCCAAAACGTGCGATGCAGATGTATCCATTGCATCATTCCCATTTTCAACGGCGGCACGAACGAACATTTCCTGTAATTGCGGACTCGTTGATTTTCCGAAAATTTCGATCGCAACATTTGGATTAACACCATCTTTGACCATTGCATTAACCAAACTATTCATATCGGATTGATTGAATTTATCCGAAGTTCGCAAAGTTTCGAGGGAATCTCTAACAATTGCCGTCCGTTCCAGAAATAGATCGGCGGCTGTATCGCTTCCGCTCATTCCCGAATAGTAATTTGAATAACCACCGGGCGAAGCTGTCAAACTAATAAGTTCAGCCGCTTTTTCCGAACCGAGTGCGGAATAATATTGCTGAATCCATTGCGGATCATCTTTATGTGCTTCTAATTGGTCTGTAAAAGCCTGAACTTGAAAAGCGGAATCATCGCCGCCCATTCCAAATGGTGTTTTAAGTCCGGCAGCGGCAACTTCGGGCGTGGCTTCCGTATCAAGTGCTGCACCCGGCGGAGTTGACATTACTAAATCAGAATTTGGATGAATTCCTTGAGAAGCATCTGAAAATGTTGTGTATTGTGATAATGCTTTATTAACCCGGTCAGATGTTTCTATTTCATCGCCGTGAACACTTCCGCTTAATAAATGTGTCTGCATTCTTTCCAATAATTTTCTGCCATTTTCATCTTTTGCAATTTCGCCTAATTCGCTATCACTTAAACTTTCCACAAAACTTTGAGCAATTTCATCTTTATCATCTTCTTTTATTTTGCCTTTATTGTCTTCATCAATTTTATCGCCGAGCATTGCCTGAGTAACAGCCCACGCATCAGCCGGATTTTGTTTTGCAATTTCACCCAAATCTCTCCCAACATTATCAGTATTTAATTCGTCTTTTCCGCCATTGTTTTTGATTATTTCATCAGCTCTTTCCTGTGCCTGCGTTGGCGTAATTGTTTGAGTTGCTTTAAATGCAGTTATGCCATTTGTCTGTGCAAATTGTAGATTTATCCTTTGTTTTACGGCAGTTGCCTGAAAACTATTGTCAGATTGTTTCGTAAAGACTGCTGAATTTTCCGTCGGGTTTGATGGTTTGTAAGAAGTAGTGGTTTGTGGTTTTATTGTTGGTTTTGTATATTGTTTTTGAATAGGCGGATTTGATTGTTCAATTTTGAATACCATAAGAAAAACTCCTTAAATTTAGCTGGAAATTTATTATAAAATAGTGATTTACAAATAAATTATCGGTTAAAAATCTAAAGAGTTTCCTGTTTAATTAAATTTGAAAAAGTATCTTAAGCGGCAAAAGCCTTTTCTGCAACACGATTTAAAACTTCGTTGCTCCAAACTAAACTTGCTTTTGCCAGCTTTTGCATATCGTTGTAAAAATCCTCATCCGATACGTTTTCCTGATATTCTTTTTGCAAAACAAGTGTAAAATTCTTTTCATCCAAGGCAATTTCGCCTCCGCCATTTGGTGCATTTTTACTTTCTTCTTCGATGGCATTCATTATAGTTTCTTGCGGAGCTTTGCGGAAACGATAAATTAAAGACTGACATTTTAAAGATTGTTCACCATTATAAACAAAACCCATAATCGTTTCGCCAATCATTGCTTTGGCAAAGTTCTTTTCTTCAAAACTTGATACTTCGTTTTCGCCGAGTTTTGCAAAAAAATTATCTATTTGTGTTTTTGCTTGATCTTTTGTCATTTGCATATTCTAACTTAATCAAAGTTTCCTTGTCTTGCTTGCTCAAAGGGAACTCTTTCATTTAAATAAGTGCTGTTAAAGCTATGAGGCGAATTTCCTTCGCTAAAATAATGTGTTACTGCACCGCGACCTGCGTGTGCAAACGGATTCAAAAAGTTACGAAGTCCAAACGCCATTGGGACAAAATCTTTTTTATTTACATAATGAACATATTGAGGTCCATCTGGAAAACGTCTTGATGCACCACCAAATGTTTCGGCACGAACATTTCCAAGCAATGCTTCAGCATCTTGTCTGCTCATTCTGTCCTCAAGTTGCAGACGATTTCTCACATCTGTCAAAGCACGGCTTGCAATGATCGCACCTTGACTATGAGCCATTAAATCAACTTGCCGACCTGCTTTTAATTCATTATAAATCGTATCCGCCAGAGTATCTACAGCCGGATTATTTCCAATATCGAGTTTATCGCCGAGACTTTGCACAACATCTCTTAAGCCGCCAGCCGTTGCATTATGAACGCCGATAACCCTCGAACCCGTTTGATCGGCAATTGCCTGCAAACTCGTTAGTTGACCATTTACATCGGTATTAATTCCGTTGACGTGAACAATTGTTCGGTCATTTGTGATGCCGTTTCTTGGAGTAACAGCATCAATTTCGCTTAAAGGAGTTTCCGGTGAATAAGTTACACCATCTTTACCGACAAAATGCCCATCAAATACTCTGTCATCAACTTTTTCGTTTGCAACTTTTGCAAATGCAGTGTTTTCAACCTTCGCTCTCGCAACAGCAGTAGAAATTCCTGTTCGTGATGCGTAAGTAGTTTCTAAACTTTGATTTGTAGCTTTGGTTGTTAATTCGTTTGTTTCCGAAAAATTTGTCGAAACTGTAACCGACTTGTCAGCAGAATTTTTTGAAATTGATTCATTTTTGCCAACATTTGAATTATTGCCGATTCCGTTTGTATTTGAATTTCCGTCTGTTGCCGAACCTACGCTCATTATTTTTCTCCCGTTTAAATTTTCTATAAAAATTATCGGAAGAAATTCTAAGTTGTTTCTTGATTCAACTTTTAATAATTATTGACAGAAGCAAAATTATGCCAGATCACCTTGAAAATCCTCGGCAACAAAATGAAAGAAAAGTGAAGTTGATTTATGATTTTCGGGGAGCGAATAACGATAATGAATAAGTTCGCAACCCTTATAAAATAAGCCGTCGCCGTTTGCTAAATTCATAGATTTCGGTTCGCCCAATAGATCGGACGAATTGTTAAATTCCTCCCAATCAAATGCGTATCTGCCTTTCGGGACTTTAATCGGGTCTGTTAAATATAATTCCCAAGGCGATTTTTCATCAGTTTGAGTTGGTTCATAATCCACCTGAAAAGAAATGCTGAATTCGCATTGATCTCGGTCTCTGTGCGGTTTGAGTTCTGCACCCGTCAAATATGAAGCGGCATAACAATATGATGGAATAACTTTTTTTCCCGTAATTAAAGACATCAGTTGCGTTAAATTGTTGTGAAAACGTTTTGCAACAGGTTCGTTATGCTTGCGAAATCTTTTGTCCACTTGATTATCTCCAAACTCCATAAATCCTTGTGAAATATAAGTTTTATAATAACTCTGCATAGCTTTTATATGCTCTTTAGGCAGAAGTTTTTCAACTAAGACATATTTATTTTCATTAAATAAATCACGCGATTCTTCGATAATTTTATTCAATCTTCGCGTTTCATCTTCGAGTGCTTTTGGATTAACAAGGATTTTGGCTGAAACAAGTTTGGTTAAAAATTCCTTATCCAAATCATCAGAAAATTTTTCGCCTTTTTGAAAATTAGCAATTATTTCGGCTTGTTTGGGATTAAGCCAATATCCCAACTCAATTTCCGTTACATGGCTTTTTATATAAGCGGTCGCTTGATGCGGCGAGAAATGATTTTCAAAGATCATCTTTCTAAAATTCGCTAAATTAAAAGGTTCAAAATGAAATGTCGGATTTACTATTAAATCGGAAAAATCCAAATCCAAATCAGATTCTTCCACCTCGTCCAGTTGACAAGAAAAAAGTGTTCTTTCAATTTTCTGTTCCTCAGTAATTAAAAACCCGAACTCACGAAATAATTCAATATCATCAGCCGTTAAATCATTCGATAAATCAATATATTGAACCCCAATGCCGGAATATTCGGTTAATAATTTGTATAAATTCTCATTTTTCGACCGCTTGATTTCCAATCTTTTGAAACTATCATTTGGTTTTGGAGCAAACAATAAAAAATCCGCCTCTTCGTCATCACTAAGATGAATTTCAAGAAACGGATTAAAAATTAATTTATCTGACATAAAGATTTACGCACCTTTTGCGTTAGCTTCCATATCCGGTTTCCAACGCAAGATCGGTTTACGTGCCGCTGTTGCTTCGTCGAGTCTGCCGATTCTAGTTGAATGCGGAGCGTCAATGACAAACTGTGGATCGTCTTGAGTTTCTTTATTGATGGATTTCATTGCGTCAATAAAATCATCTAGTTCTTGTCGTCCGACCGATTCGGTCGGTTCGATAAGCATTGCACCGTCAACAATTAGAGGGAAATAAACCGTCATTGGATGAAAACCGTAATCAATCAAACGCTTGGCAATATCGAGTGTGTGAACGCCTTTTCTGGTTTGATATTTGTGCGACAAAATTACTTCGTGCATCGGATCGGCTTCAAACGGTTTGTGAAAATCTTCTTGCAGATAATGCGACAAATAACGTGCATTCAATACTGCGGCTTCGGTTGCTTCACGCAAACCTGTGTCGCCGTGCGTTTGAATATAAGCTAACGCACGAATCATCATTCCGAAGTTGCCGTAAAAGGCTTTTACACGTCCGATAGAATTTGGTCTGTCGTGATCTAATTTGTATTTTTCACCGTCTTTGACAATTTGCGGTTTGGGAAGAAACGGTTCGAGTTCTGCCGTGCAGCAACAAGGTCCGCATCCCGGTCCGCCGCCGCCGTGTGGAGTTGAAAATGTTTTGTGTAAATTCAAATGAATTACATCAACGCCCATATCGCCGGGACGCGAAACGCCGACGAGTGCATTCATATTTGCACCGTCCATATAAACTAATCCGCCTGCATCGTGAATTGTTTCGCAAATTTCTTTGATGTTTTTCTCGAAAATTCCGACCGTGCTTGGATTTGTGAGCATCAGACCGGCGATTCCGCCTTCATCACACAATTCTTTCAAATGCTCCATATCAGTAAAACCTTCTTCGGTTGAGCGAATTGTTTTAACGGTAAATCCGGCAAGTTTTGCGGATGCGGGATTTGTGCCGTGAGCAGAATCGGGAACGAGCATTACACGACGATCTTTTGATGCTTCACCATCACGTTTATCCAAAAATGCACGAATAACCATTACGCCCGTCATTTCGCCGTGAGCTCCAGCGGCAGGTTGTAATGAAACGCCGGGAAGTCCTGTGATTTCAGCTAAATCTTCCTGCAATTGATAGATCAATTCCAAAGCACCTTGCGATTCTTCTTCGGGTGCGAGCGGATGAAGATTTGTAAATCCACCGATTCGTGCAACTTTTTCGTTTAGACGCGAATTGTATTTCATCGTGCAAGAACCAAGCGGATACATTCCGAGATCAATCGAAAAATTCCACGTTGACATACGCGTAAAATGGCGAATAATATCAACTTCCGAAACTTCCGGAACGCCTTCTAAATCATCTCCGCGACGAAGTTCGGCGGGAATTATTTCATCAATATTTGTTTCTTCAACGTCCAATTTTGGCAAAGCATAACCAACTCTGCCTGTCTGTGAACGATCAAAAATCAACGCTTCATTTTGCGTTGGATGTTGTGTAACTTTTTTAATACTCATAAATTTATCTTTATAATTTTATACTTTCGGTAAACCGTTTTTAGCGATCTTTTTAATTTCTTCGCAAAATCTGTCTAATTCCCAAAGTGTCGTATAAACATTTGGTGTAATGCGAATTCCTGTAAATTCGTCGTGAACGATTGGCGTTGTAAAAATCTTATGATTCGACATTAAATAATTGCCAATTTCTACCGGATCAATTCCTTCAATTTTGAAATTTGCGATGGCACAAAATTGTTTTTCGTCAAACGATGTATTGAAACCGACTTTCGGAATATCCTTAATTTTATCCATCCAATAACGTGATAAATATCGAAGTCTTGCCTCTTTTCGTTTTCCGCCGATGGCATTGTGAAATAAAATCGCTTCACCAATTGCCAGACGCATTGCGGCGGAATGTGTGCCGATCTCTTCAAATTTTCTAATATCTGATTTGTTTTTATCTTCCGAAGCCATCAACGCCCAAACTTTTGGAATTTTATCTTTTTTGACATAAAGCATTCCCGTTCCTTTCGGTGCGTAAAGCCATTTGTGAAGGGAAGTTCCAAAATAATCACATTGCAGATCATCACGTTTGAAATCAAATTGTGCAAAAGAATGAGCACCGTCAACAATCGTTTCAATTCCTTTTGCACGAGCCATTTCGCAGACTCTTCTGACAGGCGTGATTTGTCCCGTCAGATTAATTTGGTGCGACATCAAGATCAACTTTGTTTTTGGCGTTATCGCCCGTTCAAACGGTGTTGCAATATCATTTATGTTATTCGGTGCGATCGGAACTTTGATAAGATTTAATTTCAAACCTTCACGCATTTCACGCTGTTTCAAAGTCGTCAGCATTCGCGGATAATCTTGCGTCGTTGACAAAATCTCGTCGCCGGATTTCAAATCCAAACCCATCAATAAAATTTCCAAAGATTCGCTTGCGTTTCTCGTTATGGCAATTTCTTCTGCATCGCACCCGAAAATTTCTGCTAAACCAACGCGGATCGTTTCCGATTGCGGTTCAAGCAATCGCCACATTGTATAAGCCGTCGCATCTTCTTGTTGCCACGTATATCGGACAAATGCTTCCGTTACAATTCTTGGACTCGGAGAAACACCACCATTATTTAAATTGATAATTCCTCGTGTAACGGAAAAAGATTGCTGAATCGTCGCCCAAAAATCTTCATCCATCGCAATCTCTTCGGGCGTTAGATGTTCAACTTTTTTAGTTGCCGCTTGTAAATTTTCAAATAACGAACCGACAATCGTTGATGACAAAGCCATCATTCCAAAACCTTTGCCGATCGAAGAAATAAATTTTCTACGGTTGAAATCTTGTTCAAAGTTTCGGCTGGATTTGTCCATTTTTTTATAGTTGACTTAACTTGTTCTTTTAAC
>JBGTHN010000171.1:0-2214 GCA_041746235.1 Pyrinomonadaceae bacterium
CCAAACAGAAATCTTTTTACCGACTAATTTTTCGATTTGAATATAACCATGATTTTTTTCAAATATTCTGGTTTTCCCGCTGACACATCCTTGGATCGGCATATTTTTGCCGTTTCTTCGGGCAGAAGCGATTTTTTGGCGGTCGTCTTCGTCGAATCGGTAGCGTGCCATTCTGCCGGAAGCGGTTCTTGTAACTCTTTCGTTGACGGCTTGGTTGGCAGCTTTGCGTAACCATTCGTCAAGTCCGCGATAGGTCGAAAAATAACGTCGCATAATGTTTTCGGCTTCGGCGTTTGAAACGCCGGTCATCATTGCGAATCTTTGTGAACCGATGCCGTAAACCACGCCAAAATTTAAGCGTTTTGCAAAAGTTCTCTGGTCGGGCGTAACGTCTTCCGGCTTAACATTAAAAACTTGAGCGGCGGCGGAAGCGTGAAAATCTTCTCCCGATTTAAAGGCGTTGATGAAGTTTTGGTCGTCTGAAAATTCGGCTAAAATCCGCAATTCTATTTGCGAATAATCGGCGATGATGAGTTTATTTCCTTCTTCGGCACGGAAACATCTTCTATATTCTTCGCCGTGCGGGATTTGCTGAACATTCGGTTTTGAGCAACTAAATCTACCCGTTGGAGCTCCGATCTGACGAAAATCTGCGTGGATTCTGCCGGTTTGTGGTTTGATAAATTCTAAAATATTTTCGCCGAAACTCGTTAAGGCTTTGGCGACACTTCGATATTCGAGAAGTTTTTCGATGACCGGATATTCCGCCGCAAGTGGTTGAAGTTGCCATCCGCGAGTTGTTTCGGGAACGGGAACGCCCAAGTTTTTTAATGCGTCCGTAACTTGTGCTTGCGAATCCAGATTTATTTCCGTCACGCCGAAAAGCGAAGCCTGTGCAACTCCTGCCGAAAGCATTTGCTGTAATTCGCCTGCAATTCTGTCTTGTGCAACTTTGACCTTTTCGAGTTGTTCACGCCACAGTTTTTCGTCCAAATAAAAACCGTTCAATTCCATTGCCGCAATTGGCACAACGCAATCGAATTCTAATTTTGCAACTTTTATCAAACCGTCTGTTTGCAGTTTTTCAATAATTTTTTCACGCAGAGGAATCATCGTTGCAGCATCTTTGGCGGCGTATTCCATTTGCGAATGCGAAAGTTCAACGGCACTCCAATCGGAAACCTGTTCGGTTTTATCAACCTCAATTCCGAGAAAAAACCTCGAAACTTCGGCTAAATTATGTCGTCGGTCTTGGTCGCCAGCCGCGATCAATTGGCTCGCTAAAAGTGTATCGAATATTCCGCCCAATTCTACGCCGAGATGATGCGAAACCCATTTCGCGTCAAACTTTGCATTGTGTGCAATTTTCACCGGACGATCTGCCGCAATTAACTCCCGCAAAGGTGCAAGTTCGGGCAAAGTTTTCAGATCACCTTTGTCTGCAAATGGTTTTAGGTCAATAACGACGGTATTTTTGCCGTTGCTAAGTTGGACGAGTCTGATCTCGCCTTCAAACGGATCAAGTTCTGTTGTTTCGGTATCAAAACCCAAGACATCTTCGGTTTTGAATTCATCGCAGGCTTCCTTTAGCGAATCCGCATCGGTGATTAACTGAAAATAAACTTCCATATATGAATGATTTTAAACGCAAAATGATAAATCGTAAATGATGAATTTTGATATTATTTATTCGGTTATGTGTTTTTATGATTTACCAAATTAGAAAAAACATCTATACTTGTTTTTAAGTTTGCTTATAATTGTAAATGTAGTTTAATTTCAAATAGCAAACCGTAAGATTAAAAAGATTTTTTTTACAGTAGTTAAGTTAGATTGAAAGACACAGGCAGGTTTGGAAGCACGTTTTTTTGAAAAAAAAATAGTTGCTCCCTGCAAGAAAAAAAGCATTGGTTAGCTTTTTTATATAAAGATTCCTTCGTGAAAAAAACTCAAAACCTAAAAAATAAATTGTCTGAATAATAAATTTTGCTCTGATTTATCAAGGTTTCGGGTTTAGTCTATAAAAAATACAATAACCATAAAAATTGCTTACCATAAAGGTTTAACGATTCAAGATGTTTTTTTAAATGAATTGTTTTCAAATCTCACTTTCCAACTGCATTTAAAAAATCCATTTCAAATAAAAGAGGAAAACTCTAAAATATGTCAAAAGAAATGATAATTAGCGTCAATGGACGCGAGAAAAAAATAGCC
>JBGTHN010000172.1:0-6584 GCA_041746235.1 Pyrinomonadaceae bacterium
TAATGGGAAAAAAGAACTTGTTTTGACCTGGCGAATTTTCGTCCAATCTCCAAGAACACGAAAGGATTTCTGGGCGAACAAAGACGGAAAAATTGCGGATGATCCATTTGGTAATAAAACCAAGTAAAATTATGAAAAATTTAAAATACTATTTAACAATTCTTACAGTGATATTTTTATCTAGTTTGTCTCAAACGCTTTTGGCTCAAGACACCGAGCTGAAAGTAACTAAGTTTCAAATTAAAAATGGTAGCGAACTTTACATAACCATCAATGGCAAAGAGAAAAAACTTGCCGATTCTGCGACTGAGGCTTGGATTATTGATGGTGGAAAAAAAGTAGTTTACGCCGGAAGAGATGGTGCGGGCGGTTATGAAAATGAAGGACAATCATTGAGAATTTATGAAATAAAATACGATTTCACCAGAAAAATTTTATCTCAATACTATCTGATTGACGCAGTTGCCGAAATCAAACTCCCAAACAATAAAACGGTTCTGCTTGTTCGTATGAGCGATGGCGGTGCGGGAAATTCATACATTTCTGTTGTTGATCCAAATCGTGGTGAAGTATTTTTTCGTAAATTAGCTGAAATTATAAATGTCAAAGGTAACGAACTTACTTTGGGAATTTTTAAAAATGGTGATTGGGATGATGATTTTGAAAATCCGACCAAAGAATTCAAACGCGAAAATGAAATGTTTCTTAAATCGTCGAAACCGAAACATTACAAAACAGAAAAATACAATTTGAATACAATCTTAAACAAAGAAGTAATCTTTAACGAAAACAGTTTTCTTCAATTTGAAGATGATCGAAAAGGATTAAAACAAGTAAAAATTTATCTGTGGCGTGTAAATGATGAATTTCAAAATCAAAGTTTCGTATTATCGCCGGTTTTCCGCTACGTTGATCCGAAAGCTCCGCTCCGCCCGACTTTAGAAGCATTATTCGGCGAAGTCAGAGAAGATGAATCGGAATATGGTTTTGGAAGCACAACATTCGGTATGAAATTTGAAGGCGTGGTTTTGAAAAACGGAACAGCATTGGTTAAATTTTCTCAACCAGCAAATCAAACGAACTACGGCTCGCTCGGTCCGTTTATTTTTCTAAAATCCATCGAAAAAACCGCGATGCAATTTCCGGCTGTTAAAAAAGTAAAGATCTGTGCAATTGGCGAAACTTTTATTGATTCGCAATTAGATAAAGGTTTTGCAAAATGCCCGAATTAAGGAAAATAGTTGATTTAGCGAATCCTGTTGATGAGAATTACATCCCGGATTTCCTGCCCACGCACAAAGGCAAAATATTTCCCGTCCATTGAATATGCGTATGTGAAAAATTTTTCTTTCGGCAATCCATCCAATCTTTGCGGTTCGCCGCCTTCTATACTTTGCCGCCAATAACCGTAGGCACTGTCTCGATAAATTACTGCAAGACTATCGGGTGTCCAACGAAGACGCATATTGAAAATTGACGTTTTGGGAACATCGAATTGTTTTATTATTTGATTTGTGTCAACGGAAAAAACAGCAATTCTTCGTTTATCAGTTCGATAAGTTGCCGCAAAGAATTTGCCGTCTGGCGAAAAACTGGACCAGCCCGTTTCTTTGTCCGTCAAAATTTCCGGCTCACCGCCATCCGCCGGAACCCGCTGCAATTCACCGACATCTTTCATCCAACTTTTGTAATAAACATAGCGATTATCGGACGACACAGAAGGATGATAGTTTCTAGCTCCAAAAGTCAGTTGCTTCAAATTTCCGCCGTCAATGTCCATTCGCCAGATATCAAAACCGCCGCCGCGATTGGAGTGAAAAACGACAAAACGACCGTCGTTTGAAACCGTTAATGCACTATCAATAAATCCCGGTGGAGTCAGTTCTTTATGATCGCTACCGTCAGCATTCATCACAGAAATAACTTGTGATTCGGTGTCGGAATTTGTGAACACAATTCGCCCATCGGGTGTCCAATCAAGTCCCCATAAACCATCGTATTTGCCGAATGAACCGAATGTTATCTGTTTGGCTTCGCTTAAACTATCCGTCGGTGCAACCCATAGATTGTTTAACTGGCGATGCTCGACCGTCAGCAAATGATTCGAGTCGTCCGAAACACTCAGATATGAATTATAAGTGCTTAAATCATTAGTGATTTCCCGTATTTTTCCGCTTGAAAATTCAAGATAATTTACTTGAAAGTTCTCTACCGATGAATATGACTTTTCGGGAATCGCCGTAAATACTAACCCCTCGCCACTTTTGAGCCACGTAGTTGTGCCGATTTGCCGCCAACCTTGCATACTTGTTCTTTCAATTTCACCACTCGAAATTTCTAAGATGAAAAGTTCAAAGTTTAATGGAACATCATCGCCTTCAGCATAAAAAGCCAGTCGTTTGCCATCGGGCGACCATGAAATTGACTCAAAAACGAAACTTTTTGACTTTGGGATTAAAAAAACTTCGTGTTCGTCTTTACCGTTAATTGATGCGACTATCAGCGAATTTGTTTTTTTGGTTTGATTGAATCGGGCAAAAGCGATTTGAGTTCCGTCGGGCGAAAGAAAAAAGCCCTCGATACCATCCGAAATCTTTTCCTTTCCTCCGCCAAACACTGCCATCCGATAAAGTGCGGTTTGCTGGTTTTGATCTTCTTGTGAAGAAAAATAGAGATGATTACTGTCCGGCGAAAAGGATATTTGAGAGTAGATTGCTTCGCTTGGCTGACGAAGTTGAATATCATTTCCGCCGCTTGTATAACCGAGCCACAAACTCGATTTCCCCAAATCATTCATTACATAAGCGAAAAGTTTGCCGTCGGGCGAGAGTACAGCAATCTGAACTTTACCATTGGTCGTCAATCGTTTGACCGAACTTGGCTTTGTTCGATTTGAATATTGGGTGTTTTTCCAAACAAAAAAGCCGATGAACAAAAGGCAAAAGAACAAAGGTATAAGATAAATAGCAAATTTTCTCGTCAAAGTCGGATTACCTTTTACCTTGTTTATATTTACTTCTTCAATTTCTTCCTGAATAGTGATGCGTTTGAAGGTCTGATTTTCAAATAAAAATTCCTTTTTGTTTGAAACATTGAGTTCGGCGACAAATTTGTAACCTGTTCCCGGCACAGTAACGATAAATCGGTTGTCATTTTTGCCTTCGCCGAAAACTTTGCGTAGTGCGGCGACGTGAACCGAAAGATTTTTTTCTTCAACAAATTGATTTACCCAAACTGCGTCGAGCAAATCATTTTTTGAAATGATTTCGCCTCGTCTTTCAACCAAAACAACCAACAAATCAAAGGTTTTTGGTTTGAGTGAAACAATTTTCCCTTGCTTGAGCAAGACTCTGCGTTCCACATCTACTGCGAAATCTTCAAAGAAAAACTGCTTATCCGTTACATCTTTCATCGCTTTAGCAACATTTAGTAACTTTTTGACACAAAATTAGGGACTTTTTGCCAAGTCTTGGTGGAAGATAATCGGGTTGAAGAACATAGTGTGTGAATTATAGCAAATCAAATAAATTATTGGAAGAATTTAAGCATAATGACAACAACTAAAATAAAAAGAACAATCACCGTCGAAACCTTGGAAAGAACAGTGGTTTTCCAAGGTTCACACCAAATAATTTGGTGTGAATTTTGTGAGGCACAAGTCAAGGTGCTTATATCTGAACAGGCGGCAATTATTTTCGATATTAGTTTAGACAAGATTTATCAAGGCATCGAAAACGGCAAATTGCATTTCGTCGAAAACGAAAATCAATTGCCCTCGATCTGCGTTAATTCTCTTAAAATCTATGAGTAAAAGGAAATTAACAAATTATGGCAATAACAACTAATGTAACGATTTTGATTCCTGATAGAAAGGTCTATAGCGATTTTGCGATCAAGTTGGAAGCTGTTGCTGTTACGGGGAATTCCCGCACAAAAGGTGATTATCAGGGAACATGGGAAGAAATCACATATAAAGTTACACCTGTCCGACCGGGCTATTCAAAGTTTAATTTTTTTGCG
Source organism: Pyrinomonadaceae bacterium (assembly GCA_041746235.1). Lineage (GTDB taxonomy): Bacteria > Acidobacteriota > Blastocatellia > Pyrinomonadales > Pyrinomonadaceae > Aridibacter. The sequence goes on from JBGTHN010000172.1 coordinate 4,021, forward strand.
GATAAAGCAGGTGACGCATATTTGGACAAAAACAGTAATTATGGTTTTAATTTGTTTCTTTTTAAGTTTGGAACGATGGGAAGTCCGACCCCACAAGGAATGGCACGAATAGATATGAATGTGATGCAACACGCATTTTCACCGGGACAAGATTCGTGGGCGAAAAAAGCGGAACTTATTCCACAGATGAAAGAGGTTTTTGCGATTTTTTGGGAATAGATTTTTGAAGTGTGAAACGCAGTTAATCTCCGCAAATTAGTGGAGTTAAATACTGTAAATTATTTTTGTATTTGAAGAATTTGGAGTAAAGAAATGAAAAAAATTGATCTAATTATTTTTTCGCTAATGGTGTTGTTTATCAGCACTTCAACGGCGACAGCACAGTTTTCCAATGCGGGAAAATTGAAAGTTTGGACAACTCAAACAGTTCAGCGAAGTTATGAGAACGAAGAAGGTTATGAAATTTTGTGTAAGGTGCGGGTTGCCAAAAACAAAGGCTTCGACCGCATTGTATATGAATTTGCCGAGGGCAAACCGGATTACATCATTCAATATTTGCCATCAAATATTTATTCAAGTGAAGCAGGTGATGAAAAAATCAAAATTGCCGGAAAGCGTTTTCTGCAAATTAGTCTGTATATTTCCAGTTCTTATGGAGAAGATATGCCCTGCGAACTTGAAGATGCACCGGAGGGAAAATTAAAGTTTCCAACAATAATGCAAGTCGAAGATGCCGGATGGTTTGAAGGAATTCGTGATTACATTATCGGCGTAAGTGCAAAAAAATCATTCCGTGTGCAGGAATTATCAAATCCGTCCCGGTTGGTGATTGATCTCAAACATTGAAAACAAACCAAAGTTCGAGTCAAATAATCTGGGATGAAAAATGGAAAACCGTTCCAAATGAAACTGAAATAAAATAATTGACACAAATTTTAGAAAATTTCAATTATAAAAAAAGCGGACAAGATCGAATAAATTCTTGTCCGCTTTGCCTATGCAATACCAAGTTGTGTAAGTGAACAAACTTCCTTTTTCAAAAAGGATAGTTTTTAATCTCCTTTTTAACAAAATCCGTTCCCCTTCTGCCGAAGGTTTCATGATGATATATCTCTTCGGCTTTCGTAGGCGGCTTTTTATTCAAACAAAGCTACTTCGGTTTTTTGTTTTCAGCCAATGCCTGTTCGATTAATTCGATTTGCTTTTTCCTATTTTCAGATAACTTTCCTTCCTGTAATGATTTCTCTGCACCTTGTTTGCAAATGGCAAAATACTCATCAAAATCCTTGCGGTTTTCCTGCATTAACAAAGCGTAGGCAAGACGGCATTCGTTCATAAAAATCGCAGAATTGTCTTGCTTGTAGTGAAGGCGAAAAATCGGCAAAGCCTCCCTCAAAAATCTTTCGGCGATTTGATATTTGTTTTCAGCCGTCTGTGGAATGACGGCGTTTCGATACGGTTCGTGCAGTTCTTCGTATTCGGGAAGTATCAATCTTGCCGCGTAAGCCTCAAACATATAGGGCAAATTGAGATTATTCGGATTTGTGTCCCGCATCATCAAAATCGCCCGCATCAGCAAATCGGCACGTTCACGCTCGGTTTTGCCGATCATACTGTAAGCACCGAACAAATCTTTAGCGACCAATTCGTGCCATTCGCCGTAAAATTGCACCCGTAATTCCAACGCCCGAAGCACGTGAAAGCGACGTTTTTGCTGGAAATATTCAATCTGTGTGCCTGATTCTCCTCTGCTGATCCAATGAAAAACTTCCGCAAATTTATAATGAATCTCAGCGGCAACGTCCGGCTCATTCGCAAATTCCGTGTCAATTTTGTCGCTTAAATCTTCGAGTGCGTCAATTACCCGTGCTTGACCTTTGCCGTTCGCACCTTCGGCATACCACGCGGGGTTGGCGTAGCCGATGATTTTTGACATAAACTTGGTGATTTTTTCCGACTTTGCTTGTTCGGCTTTCGCCTTTTTGCTTTCGATTGCCGAAAATCTTTGTGCTTCGCGGGCAAGATTCGTTTGCCGCATAGATACAGCAATTCCGATTATTAAACTTAGAAAAATCAAAAATGCCGCAATGACCGCTAATTTATTGCGACCGAAAAATTTCGCTGCCCGATAAGAAACCGTCGCCTTCCTCGCAAAAACCGGCAAACCATCAATGTGTCGCCAAATATCGGCGGAAAACTGCTCGACGGTTAGATACCGCCGCGTCGGTTCTTTGCGAAGCGATTTTAAGATGATGTTGTCCAAATCGCCCTTCAGCAATTTTGGATTTTGGATTTTGGATTTTGGATTCTTAGAATTTGAAATTTGTAATTTGTAATTTGTAATTGCCGAAGGTGCAAGCGGTTCATTTTCAGTGATTGTTTTCAAGAGATCGCCGTTTGTTTTGCCTTTGAAATTATACGGCAAATTTCCTGTCAGGATTTTGAATAAAACTACACCAAGACTATAAATATCAGTCGCCGTTGAAATTGTTTCACCCTTTATTTGTTCGGGCGAAGCATATTCGGGTGTCATCGCACCGAAAATTGTAATCGCGGTTTTGTCT
>JBGTHN010000173.1:0-5222 GCA_041746235.1 Pyrinomonadaceae bacterium
TTGAAGGAGTAAAAGCCACAGTGCGAAATACTAATTTTAAGTTTTTAATGGTTGCAATTTTAGCAACATTTACTTTATTTTTAACGGCTTGCCCAAATGGCAAGACCAGTTCTAAGAATGGTGAACCTGACCTTAATGAAACGGCGGCTACCGTAAATGGTACTGCAATTAAATTGGAAGAGGTTGAAAAGGTTATCAAGCAACAATCCCAAGGACAGGAAAAGAAATTTTCACAACTTGAACTGGCTCAGGCACGTTTAGAAGTTTTGGAAAAATTAATTCAGCAAGAAGTAATTTATCAAAAAGCACAGAAAGAAGAAGCAATTCCGACTGATGCGGAAGTAACAGCTGAATTGAACAAAGCGAAAACCGGATCAGGTGCTTCAAAAGAAGATTTTGAGAAAAGATTAAAAGAAGCCGGATTGACCGAAGATGATTTACGCGACCAAGTAAAAAAACAACTTGCGATCACTAAATTATTGGATAAAGTTGCCGGAAAAGTTGAACCGCCGAGTGATAATGAGATCGTTGCATTTTATAACGGAAACAAAGAAGCATTTGTAAAAAAACGCGGTGTTAAGCTAGCAACAATTGTAATTGATCCATTAGATGCAGGACAAGATGACGCGACCAAAGATGAAGCTTCTGCTAAATTAAAAATTGAAGAAGTATTGACTAAACTTCGAGGCAACGGTGATTTTGCTGCAATTGCAAGTGAAGTCAGTGAAGATCCAAGCCGTTTGCGAAAAGGTGAGTTAGGATATATTTCTGAAGAACAAATGAAGCAAACTTTTTCACCTCAGATTTCCGAAGCCTTTATGAAAGAAACATTTGAAGTTGGCGGATTTACTCCGGCAATTCCATTGAACGGTAAATATTACATTTTCAAACTTCAAGAAAGAATTCTTAAAGATGAAGAAGTAACACTTGAAAGTCCGGGAGTTCGTCAACAGATCACAGATAATCTGGTAAATGTTCGTAAACAACTACTTCAAACATCTTATGCAGCTATAGCTATGGATGAAGCTGAAATTGTTAATTATCTGGCAAAGAAAGTTGTTGAAAACCCAAATGAGTTAAGCGGTGCGAGACCTGCGGGTGCGAATGATGCCGAAGCCAATAAAGAAACAGAACCTGCAACCAACTCAAACACGGAAGCCAATGCAGAAAAGAAAGATGATGCTAATGTTAATAAAGAGGAAAAATCAGATGAAGTAAAAACTGATGCAAAACCCGAAGATAAGAAAACAGAAGCTGATCCCAAAAAAGATGAAGAAAAGAAATAGTTAAATTTCTTTCTAAATACAAAATTCTGTTTAGAGGCGGGCTTGCCCGCCTCTTTTTAATAGGTTAAATTTTCGTAACAAATGCTTTTTAAATTATCAAATATTTATAAATCTTACAGCGGGAATGAAATACTGAAAGGTGTTTCATTCCAAGTAAATCCGTCGGAAAAAGTAGGTTTGGTAGGTAGAAATGGTGCTGGTAAAACAACCGCATTTCGTATAATTACGGGCGAAGAATCTGCTGATTCGGGCGATGTGGGAAAAGCAAAGGAATTAAAGATCGGTTTACTTCAACAGCACGTTGATTTTACTGAGAATGAAACCGTTCATACAGCCGCACTTTCCGCATTTAAGAAATTACACGATATTGAAGCCAAAATGCGTCAACTTGAAATCAAGATGGCGGAAGATGCTTCTGAAGAAGTTTTAGATGAATACGCAGAATTGCAGATTCAATTTGAAAATGAAGGCGGTTTTGAATACACCGCAAAAGCCGAGTCAATTCTTTTAGGATTAAATTTTGACAAAGAATCCTGGATGCTTGAAACCGATAAATTATCCGGTGGTCAAAAAAATCGGCTCGGTATGGTCAGACTTTTATTGTCGGACGCAGACATATTGTTGCTTGATGAACCGACAAACCATCTGGACGTGCAAACGGTTGAATGGCTTGAGGATTATTTAACAAATTACGATAAGGCTTATGTAATTGTTAGTCACGACCGATATTTTCTTGATAAAACCTGTACGAAGATAGTCGAAATCGAAAATGGTTTAGCCTATACATACAAAGGAAATTATTCAAAATATGTCGTTGATTCTGAATTGCAAAAAGAACAACGCCAACGAGAATACGAAAATCAGCAAGCCTATATTGCCAAAACTCAAGCATTTATACGGAAAAATCTTGCCGGACAGAAAACGAAACAAGCTAAATCGCGTCGGACAATGTTGCAAAAAATGGATAAGCTCGATGCGGTTGAAAAAGATAAATCCAGCGGAAACTTCAATCTAAAAAATGTTGAACGAACAGGTGCAAATGTTTTATCGGTTGAGGATTTATCAATCGGTTATCCCAACATAATTTTGGCAAAAGATATTGATTTTCTTCTACATCGCGGCGAATGTCTTGGTGTGATCGGTGGAAACGGAACAGGGAAAACCACATTTCTAAAAACCATTTTGGGTGATATTCGTGAACTTTCGGGAAAATTGATCTGGGGAACAAAAATAAATATCGGGTATTATTCGCAACAACTTGAAGAATTGGATAAAAATAATGATCTTATTCAGGAAATGCGAAAAATAAATCCTCTGGCAGAAAGTGGCGAATTGCGTTCATTTCTCGCCCAGTTTTTATTTTTCGGCGAAGATGTTTTCAAAAGAGTCGGGGATTTATCAGGTGGCGAAAAAGGAAGACTTTCGCTTGCCAAACTTATCTATTCTAAATGCAACGTATTGATTTTGGATGAACCAACCAACCATCTTGATATTCCTTCACGCGAAGCCCTTGAGCAAGCTTTGAGCGAATACGACGGCACAATTATTACCGTTAGCCACGACAGATATTTTCTCGATCAGGTCGCCACACAAATATTTGCCTTTGAAGAAAATAATAAAATCGAAATTTATAACGGAAACTACACCGAATATCACGATTGGAAAGATTCGCGGAAAGAAAAAGGCAGCAGTAAAAATAAAGTTGGAGAATCAAAACCTCAAAATAATGTCGTAAATGGCGTTGATAAACCCTTAGAACAAAAAGCTAAGCAGAATAATCTCAGCAAAAACGAACTTCAAAAAATTGAAAAACGTATTTCACAAATAGAAAATGAAATTGCCGTTTCAGAAGCAAATCTCAAACAACTCACGCTTCAAATGAGCGATTCAGAAATAGTCTCAAATCAAAACGAACTTCAAAAAATAAACGATAAATATCAAAACGCAGAACAATCCATTCAAAATTTATATTCTGAATGGGAAGAACTTCTAGAAAAGTTAAATTAAATTTTTCAAATACATTCTTGCTTTATTATTTCAACTTGACATTATTTTCTAGTGTAACTATTCTTGTTACACACTAAAAGTGTAAGCAAGTTGGTTACACACTTTATTATGGCTTCAAACTCAAAATTGGCAATAGCAATTCACACGGCGGGAATGTTGGCATTTGGCGAACAGATGCCTTTGACCTCAAAGATAATTGCGGAAAGTGTTGATACAAATCCCGTTGTTATTCGGCGAATAATCGGAAACTTGGTTAAACATGGATTGGTTGAAGTAAAAATGGGAACGGGCGGTGGTTCGCGTCTGACTCGTCAACCAAGAGAAATAACTTTGGCGGATATTTATTTGGCACTTGAAGAAGGTTATATTTTTAATGTGCCTGAATTAGAAAAATCCCATTGTTGTCCAATCGGAAAAGTAGTCCGTCCTGTTTTGAAAAAGTTTTTTGGTGAAGCAGAAAACGGTTTGATTGAAAAATTACGAAAGATAACTCTGCAAGATATTTTGAACGATGTTCGCAAAGAATTACCCGAAGATTTTTGTATGATGGAGAATAATGGCTGAGAAAGAAGAGAAAAAGAAAAAACGCATAACATTTTCTGATGCGTGGCAAGATGCGAGGGAACTTGTTTGGACACATCGTTGGCGGCTTGCACTTGGCGGAGTTTTGATGATAATCAGCAGACTTGCGGGACTTGTTCTGCCGGCGTCGTCAAAATATTTGATTGACGATGTCATCGGCAAACAGCAGTTTCAGATGCTCAAATGGATTGCCTTGGCGATTGGTTTGGCGACGTTAGTTTCTGCGGTAACTTCGTTTGCGTTATCGCAAATTCTCGGTGTTGCGGCTCAATTTGCGATAACTGAAATGCGTAAAAAAGTTCAGGCGAAAATTGAGCGTCTGCCAGTTTCATATTTTGATTCGACGCAATCAGGTCAACTTATTTCGCGGATTATGAGTGATGCGGAAGGCATTAGAAATCTTGTTGGATCGGGTTTGGTTCAATTGGTCGGCAGTTCGATCACGGCGATAATTTCAATCGTCGTTTTATTTTGGATAAATTGGCGAATGACATCCGTAACGATTGTTGTTTTGGCGGTTTTCGGTGGAATGTTGTATTTCGCATTTACACGTCTGCGTCCGATCTTTCGTGAAAGACAGGAGATCAATGCCGAAGTTACGGGGCGTTTGGGAGAATCTTTAAGTGGAATTCGCATCGTCAAAAGTTATACGGCAGAAAAACGTGAAGAATTGGTTTTTGCACGCGGGGCTCACAGACTTTTTCGCAATATTGCCAAATCTATGACGGGCGTTTCGGCGATGACGGGATTTTCTTCGGTGATTATCGGAGCGATCGGCGTTGTGATGATCTTGGTTGGCGGAAATTCTGTGATCGCCGGAACGATGACGCTTGGCGATTTGTTTATGTATATCTTTTTTACGGGTTTAATGGCGATGCCGATCATTGAATTTACGTCAATCGGCACGCAGATAACCGAAGCATTTGCGGGGCTTGATCGAATCAGGGAAGTTTTAAGTTCAAAGACCGAAGACGAAGAAGATGCGACGAAACAGCCTTTGAAAACCATCGAAGGTTCGATCACATTCCAAGATGTTCATTTTGAATACGAAGAAAACACGCCCGTTTTGCAGGGAATTTCGTTTGATTCGGATGCGGGAACAACAACCGCACTCGTCGGTTCAAGCGGTTCGGGAAAATCCACGATTCTCAATCTTGTTCTGAATTTTATCCAACCGCAAAAGGGCAGAGTTTTGGTTGACGGCAAAGATATTCAAACGGTCAAACTTCGGGATTATCGCAGGCATTTAGGCGTTGTATTGCAGGAAAATTTTCTGTTTGACGGAACGATTCTGGAGAATATTAAATTTTCAAATTCAAATGCGACCTTTGAACAAGTAAAAGAAGC
>JBGTHN010000174.1:0-3656 GCA_041746235.1 Pyrinomonadaceae bacterium
CGGATGATCGCCGAGCAAATGACGCAGGAAAACCGCCTGATCTATAAAAAACGAGCGACAACGGTCGAACCGATGCAGGCGGTCATTAAAGATATATTCGATTTGGAAGATTGTCCGGTGCGGGGAGATCGTTCAAATCGCGGGAGGTTTGCAGCGATGGGAGTAGCGATGCAAATGGCACAACATCAGGCAGACAAAAATGGAACATCAACTTGGAAAATCAAAGAGGCTGTTTGCGGATTATAAAAACTCCGCGACCCCTCATTTATCTATAAGTTTTCTATGGCAGAAGTTTTTTCTTCATCATCTTCTTTCTCTCTTCCGACCAATAATAAATATCCGAGCATCGCTGTTCCAGTCAGTATTCCCGTAAAATATTTTATCCAAGCAGGTAGATTTGAAGGCGAGAGAAAACCTTCGATAATTCCTGCAAAAAACAAAATGCACGCACAGCCGATCACTAGCCGGACTGATTCGAGTCCTTTTTTCTTAACGGCATCGGTTCGGCTCAAGTCTCCCGGATTTATTATTGCGTAACCGATTATCATTCCCGCACCGCTTGCAATAAATATGCAGAATAGTTCGATCACGCCGTGTCCGACCATAAAAGTTACAAGAGCATTCCCAAAACTCGGGTCAAGTTTGTAGCAAACACCCAAAGTTCCACCAATATGAAGACCGTTAAACGCCAAAATAAAAAGACTGCCGATACAGAAAAACACACCGAGAGCAAACGCCATCAAACTAACACGAATATTATTTACCAATATAAAAGCCGAGCCGACCTGATTCGCTTCATTTAGATTGAGCCACCAGTAAGTTTTATTTTGAACCGCATATCTGACCTCTCCGACACCGATCACATCTGCAAAAGCCAGATCGTTGTAAACCATAACAAAGCCTAAAACGCTGAAAAGCAACATTACACCAAATGCAACCGCCACAAACCGCCAGTTCTTTCTAAAAGTTTGTGGGAAATCCTTGCTAAAAAAATCCCAGATCAGATTTAACCCCTGACCTTCCGCACGATAAATTTTTCCGTGTGAACGAATAACAAGACTGTTTAAATAATTGATAAGTTTTGCATCGCGTGTTTCCGCACGGGCAACTGCCAGATCAGTCGCCGCACGCCGATAAAGTTCGCCCAATTCACGAACTTCGGCACGAGGAAGTCCACGCAAACCGCTGACACCTTCGGTCTTGGAAAGCAATTCTTCCAATCGTTTCCAATTACTTTTACGTTCATTCACAAATCGGTTCATATTGGTTTTAGATTTTAGATTTTGAATGTGATATTGGCAATGTAAAACTTGCAATAAAGTTAATTATCAAAAATGTTTGTCCGCTCATTTCAACTATGTTTGAATAATCGCAATATTTATTCCTCTGATGCGATTTGTCCGTAAAGCCAAGCCTTTGCCATTCGCCAATGTCTTTTGATCGTAATTTCGCTAACGCCCAAAACTTCCGCAACTTCTTCAACTGAAAGTCCGCCGAAATATCTGAGTTCAACGATCTTTGCTTTCATCTCGTCCATTTTGGCAAGGTTTTCGAGAGCTTCATCAAGAGCAAGAAGTTCGTGAGACCTTTCACCTTGAATAATTATAAATTCTTCTTCCAAAGAAACATTTTCGCCCGCACCACCTCGTTTTTCTGCCTTATGTTTGCGGGCGTAATCCATCAAGATTCGCCTCATTACCTGAGCCGCAATACCAAAAAAATGCGAGCGATTCTGCCATTTGACCTTTTTTTGGTCAATCAATTTCATATAGGCTTCGTGAACCAAAGCCGTCGGTTGAAGGGTGTGATTTCCGCGTTCCTTTCGCAAATAACTGCTCGCAAGTTTTCGCAATTCGGCATAAACCACAGGCAGAATTTCGTTGACAACTTCCTTGTTGCCGTCGGTCAAATCTATCAACATCTGTGTAATATCTGCTGATTTTTCTTGATTCATATTATTTGTCTGCAAAGTTCTCTATTTAGTCAACCGACATTTTAGCAGTTTTTACTTCGTTAGTGATACTTTTCTTTCAAAATTTTCGCGTTTTATTTTGAAGGCGATAATTTGCCGAAAAAAATACATACAAAGGAAATTATAAAATGAAAAACTATAAACTTTATTTCGCACTTTTATTAACCTGTTTGGTTTCTGTGACAGCTTTTGCCGACATAAAAATCAAATCAAAACAGACGGTAAGCGGTCAATCTTTTGAAAATACAACTTATATCAAAGGCAAACGCCAACGCACCGAGCAAAATATGGGCGGAATGCAGATGATAAGTTTGACACAATGTGATCTGAAACGCGGTGTCCAAATGAATGAGCAGACGAAAACTTATCTAATCAATTCATTTATTGAGAATGTTGAAAATACGAACAACCAGAATGTTTCGGCAACACCAAATGACAAGGTTGTTCGCGTCAAAGGCGGAATTGTAACTTCAACGGTAACTTACAAAGATACGGGCGAAAAACGCAAAATGTTCGGTTACGACGCAAGACACATTATTACAACGATGGAAACTTCTTCATCGCCGGATGCTTGTGCGGTAATGAATAGCAAAATGCAGATTGACGGTTGGTATATTGACGCGGCTTTTGCACTCGATTGTGAAACCGACAGATATAAAAACGGCTACACTCCACCTCAAAAAGCCGGTTGTCAGGACAAATATCAAATGAAAACAATTGGTAACGGCAAACGCGGTTATCCTGTTTATGAAAAAATGACGATGCTTGATGCGAACGGCAAAGAATCATTTTCAACTGTTACGGAAGTTATTGAATTATCACAAGCAACTCTTGATGCGGCACTTTTTGAAGTTCCTGCGGATTATCGGGAAGTCAAAGATTCGTCGCAAATGTATACTGCTTCGATGAATATGGGTGTGAATTCGGGCAATTCAAATAGTTCAATGAATATGGGCAATTCAGGCGATGATTCAAATTTGGGAACATTACAAAATATCAGAAATCAATCACAAAATTCTGACACTTCTTCGTCAAATGTCGGAGCTAAAAAAGAAGGCACAGTTCGCATCGGCATAAATGTTAAAACGGGTTCGGTTGGCGAAGGTTTGAACGCAAGCGATCTTGCGGCGGCGGTTCAAAACACTTTGGGCGAATACTTAAAAGGCACAAATGTCGAATTAATTCCTCTGGAAGCAAAACTTGCTTCGGCAATCGAAAATGAAGCGAAAGAAAAGGAATGTGATTTTGTCCTTTATATAAATGCTTCGCACAAAAAAGGTGGTGGCGGCGGATTCGGAATGTTTAGCAAAGTCATTGCCCCAGCAATCGGTCAAACAGGAATCGGACACACCGGAAGCACAGCCGGAAATATTGCCGGACAGGTTGCAACACAAGCAATCGTTTCAGCGGGTTCAGTTGCAGGGAATACAAAGGCAAAAGACGAGATCACGCTTGATGTTAAACTTCAAAAAGGTGGCAGTTCGGCTTTTAGCAAACAATATAAAGCCAAAGCAAAATCAAACGGCGACGATATTCTTTCGCCAATGATCGAACAAATTGCCGAAGCGATTCTGGCAAATGCAAAATAAATTAAGTTGAAATAATTTGTTAAGAAATAAGAGTTATTTGCCGCAGAAAAACGCGGATGATGCGGATAAAGTAGAAAAATTTTTTTATAGATCAA
>JBGTHN010000175.1:0-3505 GCA_041746235.1 Pyrinomonadaceae bacterium
AATCAGCCGACAAGGAAACCAATCCGAATTTTAATTTAGGTTTTGCTTTACTTTTGCAAGATGATTTTAAGCAATCCGCCGATGCGATTCGTCCGGTTTTGGCTAATAATCCGAGCGATGGCGAAGCATATTTTCTGATAGCAAAATCTTTAGAGAAAATGGGCGATGCGACTTCTGCTGATTTTGACAATCAGGCTCGCAGGTTTTTAACACTTGATAATAAATACGCGAAACTCGAAAGCAATTGGAAGCGTGGAAGTTTGGATGGGATAGATCTGAGAGTTAAGCAACCGACTCGCCGCGAATTTGTAAGTATAGTTTTGATAAGAGATAGAGCGATTGCAACAGTTCAGAAACCTTTGAACGAAGCGGAAACTTTGTTGAAAAAAGCCCGCGAACTTTATGATGCCGGACGCGATGATGAGGCAATGACAACATTGAACAAAATTATTGTCCAAGAACCGATGAGTGCAGATAGTTATTTGTTCAAAGGAAAAATTTATTTTCGACGCGGTGAATTGGAAAGTGCCGAGAGTAATCTGAAAACATCTCTGTTTTGGAACAATCAATTGATTGACGCACATATCTTGCTTAGTCGAATCTATATGCAAAAAGGTGATTGTTTGCAAGCAAAAAATTATTCAGCTTCGGCTTTGGAAATTGATAAAAGTAACGCTGATGCCTTAGGTTTAGAGCGGCAAGTCGAGCGTTGCTCAAAGTAATGTCGCAAATAGTGTAACTTTTGAGTTAAAAGAAAGGCTTAGAATCAGACTTAAATCACATATTTATGTTGGATTTTGAGTCTAAAAAAATGTTTAAAACCCGATAAGTATTGGGCTATATGATCTTTTATACAAGTTTTTCTGTCCTACCTATAACTTTTGGCACGCTATGTGCATTAGTTAAAAGCGGCTAGCTTGATTCCCTGAATTAAGACCCCGCCGCCATCACTTCTACGAGCGTTGTATGCCACTTCGCTTGACCACCTTCCGAGCGTTCCTACAGTTGTCCTTCCTATTATGAGCCGAGTTAAACAACTCGGCTTTCCTTCTTTTAAACCCTATATTTATTGGAGATAAAGCAAAAAGCCTTATTTTCAATCAAAATGAACTAATGTAATCATTTGGCTATATATTAATTTATTAGGTTGATTCATTTTGACTTATTAAAAATGCTATTTCGTGTAAGTTGACAATTTTTGGCACAAATAAGATGACAAAATTTGATTGATTCAATCAAATTGAACGGTCAAGTTGATTGAGCCAATTCAAACTGACTGATTTACAAAGTCTAATAACTTTCTGTTAAAATATGTGAATGAACTTTTTCACGAAAATCAGAAATAATCTCCCATCTCGTAAGTCTTTACTTTTGGCAGTTATTTCAGCAGTAGTTTTAATTTTTGCCTTTCCGGATTTTGAATTTTCGTTTCTCGCCTGGTTTGGTTTTATTCCATTTTTTCTTGCAATCGAAAATGAAAAAGCATCATTTGTGAAATCATTTCTAACGGGTTGGGTTTTTGGCACAGTTTTCTTTTTCGGCACTTGTTGGTGGTTGACTTTTGCACCGATAACTTATGCTAAGTTTCCAACTTTGCTGGCATATTTTTTGCTTCTATGTGCGACATCAGCTGCCGGACTATTTCCTGCTTTCTTTGGCGGGATTTTCTCTTTATTCCTAAGACGCTTTGAGCATTGGGGAATTCTATCCGCACCATTTCTTTGGACGGCACTGGAGTTTTTAAGGCTTTGGACAACTGGAAATAACTGGAATGCGATCGGATATTCACAGGCTTTTAATTCGTATTTTGAAATTTCCAGTCTGGCGAGTTTGGGCGGAGTATTTTTAGTCGGATTTTGCATCATTGCATTTAATGCACACCTTTTTTGGAGCAGAAACTTAGAAAAAGTATTGGGGCTTGAAGGCTTGGTAAAAAAAGGTTTGGTGGGAAAAGAAGCAACGATGTTGCAAAAAGTTTTGATCGTTGGAAACTTTGTCCTTCCCATACTTATTTTAAGTTTATTACCTGTATTTGTTTTTAATAATTTGAATTCATCAAGACCGTTTCCAGACTCTCAAAAAGACAAAGTGATCGCTGTGCAACCGAATGTTCCGATGAGCGGTTTGACACAAACGATTTGGCGAAATCTTCGTCAAAGACAAATTGAGTTAGCCGAAAATGCTTTGCAAGAATTAAAGACCAGAGACAAAAAAGTAACCGTCATTCTACCCGAATCACCGATGAATTTTCATTATGAAGAGGACGCAGAATTTCGCGGCTACATAAATGATTTTGCAAAAAGGAATAATGTTTCTGTCTTATTCAACTCCGCTGAACCTGATAAAACCAAAGAAGACGGTTATTTCAATTCTGCCGTATTGATAAATGAAAAGGGCGAAAAAGTTACACAGTATGACAAAATCTATCTTCTGCCATTTGGTGAAAAAGTGCCTCTGCCCGAATCAATCGAATGGATAATTCCGACAATGGTTGGCAGGTTTTCCAGCGGTGTAGAATATGATCTATTGCCTTTAGGCGATGCTAAAGCCGGGGCGATGATCTGTTTTGAATCGCATTTTCCGTCGCTTTCAAGAGAATATGTTCGACGCGGTGCGGATGTTTTAATTGAAATGACGAACGATGGATATTTGGGAAATACGCCGGTTTTGCGTCAACATCTTGCCAGCGGGGTTTTTCGTGCGATTGAAACAAATCGTCCGGTTTTGCGGGTTACAAATGTCGGAATCACGACATATATTAATGAACGCGGCGAAGTTGCAGATGCGGCGGATGTTTATACAGAAGCAACTCGGGTTTGGTCGGTTTCAAAATCTGACGGCAAACAAACTTTCTATGTTAAATATGGTGAATGGTTCGCCTTGCTTTGTTCATTTGTGAGTTTGGCTTTATTGTTTTTTTGTTTTTTGAATAAGAAAGATTTGATTGAACCAAATGAATCCGAAACAATTGTAAATAAAGGGTGATTTCGTTATAGAAAAATTCATTGAAAAAATCAGACATTTTACAAAATAAAAGTTTGAAAGTTTTTAGATAAATTTTACCGCTGAGACGCTGAGACGCTGAGATTTTTTGAAATATAATTAGACGAGAAGTTGGTTTTAAAAAAAAATCACTGAATTAAAGAAGGTTTAACTTAAATTTCTCAGCGTCTCAGCGGTAAAATTTATTTAGGAAAGCTTTGTGCTTGAAATTTGCCTAATTGCTTCATATAAAACTATGCCGACGCTTGTCGCTAGATTAAGACTTCGGACATTTTTATTGGGCATCGGAATCGTCAAGCATCTTTCCCAATTTTCTTTTAATAAAGTTTCGGGAAGTCCGCGAGTTTCACGTCCGAAGATCAAACAATCCTCGTCTTCATATTTCCAATCGGTATATGATTTGTCGGTTTTGGTCGTAAAATACAAAAAGCGTGAGTTTGGCAGAGAATTGTATAGATCTTCAATTTCAATGTGTCTGGTTATATTAACTTCGTCCCAATAA
>JBGTHN010000176.1:0-3594 GCA_041746235.1 Pyrinomonadaceae bacterium
ATCAATCAGATTCCATTACTTGGGATGAAAGCGGCTATCGCTACACAGTATCGGGTAAAAGTATCAATCGGAATGAACTCATCAAAATGGCTAATTCCGCCATCAATAATAAACTTTAATTGGAACGGAACGCCGGCAAGATGCCGGTGTTCCGTTCCCAAAATCTTACTTTTGGTTCAAATAAAAGAAAGGAGCGAAATTTTATGAAAAAAATAGGTTTAATGATTTTGCCTGTAATTTTGTTCGGCACATTAAGTTGTAATCAAATCGGCACTTCGGAGGAAACGGCAAATCTGAAAAAAGAGGTCGAAGAATTAAAACGGCAAAAAGCCGAAGATGAACTCGCCAAACAAAAGGAAGATCTGCAGAAACAACAGGATGAATTGGACAAGGAAAAACAAACATTAGCCAACGACAAAAAGAAAAAGATTGAACAAACAAAAAAACCGCCCGAAACGAAAGCAGAACTGAAACCAAAATCGCAAAAAGCAAAGATTAGCGTTGTCGGCGGAGTCGGATTTTATGCCGATCAAAACTTTGACCAAAACATCGGCGAGATTCCCGAAAACGAAACCGTTGATATTTTGCAGCAAATCTCAATAAACGCCAGTTCGAGAGAAGACATTTGCAAGGTAAATTACAAAGGAAAAACCGGATATGTGCAGTGTTACAATCTGGAATTTTTATAACAAAAATAGAAATTAAATTAGTGACCAATTATGTATAAGAAAATAATTTTATCGGCGATTTTTGCATTTGCACTAAGTTTTTCAGTTCAAGCCCAAACAGTTGCAGGCAATTGGAAACTGACTTCCCTTGTTGTTGAGAGTGATATGGTCTATTCGATGACCGAACCAATTACGCTCAACATAGATGAAAACGGCAAAATCTCAGGTTTTGGAGGATGTAATTCTTATAGCGGCAAATATCAATTTAAACAGCCGAAGAAAATATTTAAGAAACCGAAGAAAATAAACTTTAGTGAATTATTTCAACCTATAAAGAATGCCAATTGGTCTCGGATACGGAAATTGCTTTTCTAAGAAGTCTAAAGTCAACCGCGAAATTTGTTTTCAAAGACGATTATTTAGTGATCAAAAGCAAACCGATCTACATTAAAGATTCGAACAGAAAGTTTCTAATTCAAAATACGATGACTTTTGTAAAAGAAACTGAATCAGAGTAAAAAAAATCAAACTTCATCTAAACTGAGTTTGGTGATATTGAGAGTTCCGCCAAATCCGGCAAAAAAATAATATACGAACGTTCAAGCATTGCTTTAAATTCTTGAGTAAATATTGGTGAATAAATTAAAGAAATGAATAAAAATTTTAACTTAAAAAGATCGTTTTTCGTTAGCAGTTTATTGCTATCGCTTATGTTTAGTTTGAGCGTTTTTGGACAAAGTAAAAATGCTCAAATTAGTTTTTTAATAACTCCGACTTCCGTCGGTGAAATTAGCATCGGAATGACCATAGCCGAAGCCCGAAAGATTTTCAAAAAAGCTACTTTCACCCAATATAATTATAGCGAAGAAGGCATTTGGGTTGAGGTTAAACAAGGCGAAAAAAACTTGATGCGGTTTACCACCGACCAAAAAGACATCGATGAAGGCGACGACGAAGGCAAAGTTGCCATCGATGAATCTGCAAAGATCGAAAGTATCGAATTTGATGATCCGCAATATAAAACTGCGGATGGAATTCATGTTGGTTCGTCCGTAAGTGATGCAGAAAAGAAATTCGGGAAAATAACAAAAATTGAATTGTGGGAATATGACGGAAGCGAACACGCCGATTTTGCTAATGCACCTAAAAATTATTCTTTTACGATCAGTCCGAAAAAAGGTTCAACTGAAGAAACAAGAGCAGGAATTTACGGCAAAGATGAATATCAAACAACTAAATATAGTTCGGGTGCATATATCTCATCTATCAGAATTTCAAAACCCGAAAGCAGTGAAACTTCAAATAACGGTGACGCTCTGAAATTTGAAGATTATCCCGCCGAAGAATACTGCACGGGACGAAACAGTTCATTGATTTTGGATGATTTTGGTTACACTTATCGCACTAGACTTCGGGATGCGATAAGCAATGGAAAACCGACATTTGCCGGAAAATATATTGTTGCATCTTGGGGTTGTGGCAGCGGCGGTTGTAATACGGGCGGAATAATTGATGCGAAAACCGGACGTGCTTATCCGTTTCCGGTTAGCTTGAGTTCGGTAATTCAGAATAATTCTGAGGGTGAAGCAATTGATGACTTTCAAGAACATAAATACCAATTAAACAGCCGTTTGATGATGTTTGCCGGAAACCTCGAAGGCTCAGATCATACTGATGGTAGCGACGTTATCGAATACTACGAATTCAAAGATGGTAAATTTATTTTTATCAAATCGATGCCCTACGGAAAATCAAAATAAAAACTAAATAAAAGAGATCAATACAAATGAGTAGAAAAAATTCGATCACATCCATATTAATTATCTGTCTATTTTCAATGATCGTTATTTCTTGCAATCTGTTCAAAGATTCCGAAACAGAAGAGTTGCGTAAAGAAATTGCTGATATGAAAAAAGAAAAAGAAAAAGAAAATAATTCGAATACGGAAAACAGTGAAGACACGAAAGACACGAAAGACACCGAAAAAACCGATACAAAATCAAAAGAAAAGCCAAAAGAAAAAACAAAGCCAAAACCGACGCTTCCGATAAATCAAAATGAGGTTAGCGATCTAATAGACGATTGGGAAAACGCCCAAAACACCAACAGTTACAACAATTATAAATCTTTATACGCTACGGAATTTACCGGAATTAAGCGAACTTCAGGAGGCAAAGTTAGTCATATGAATTACAGCCAATGGTTAAATAACCGCCGCAAAATGTTGGGAAATATAAAATCCGTCGTCACCTCAAACCGAAATATTACGATCGTTGGTAATACGGCAACTGTTGAGTTTACACAGGATTTCAAATCAAACAATTATCAAGACACCGGGCAAAAGATTCTAAAGATTCAAATGTATGCCGACGGAGCAAAGATAATTTATGAAGAAATGAAAGATTTAATTTAAATTAAGTGAGTTTAATTTAAATTAATCTTGCTTGAGTACAAAAAATAATATCAGTTAAGATTTAGAAAAAAAATGGAGAAAAACAAAATGAATCAAAGGTTAAAGTTTACATTTACGCTTACATTGAGCGTTTTATTCCTACTTTTATTGAGTTTGATAGCTTTTGGTCAAAGCAAATCAAAATCAGACAGCAACAAAATAAATTATTTGATCACTGCTAATTCGGCAGGTGATATTAAACTTGGAATGACGGTTGGCGAAGCCAAAAAGGCTATGAAAGATGCGAGATTTTCGCGTAGCAGTGACGGCGACGGAGTTGCTTTGATCGCGGTTGGAAATAGCGATGAAACTTATATGACGCTCTATGCAGACGAAGAAGACAACGAAGCACCGATCAATGAAAATGCCAAGATAGAATTTATCGAAGTCTGGCATTCGCAATTCAAAACCGCCGAAGGTATTCACGTTAAAATGAAGATCGTCGAAGTTGAAAGCAAATACGGCAAACTCAAA
>JBGTHN010000177.1:0-5603 GCA_041746235.1 Pyrinomonadaceae bacterium
TCTTCTGCGATGTTTGCGCTGTGCCGGAAAGCGCAAGAGCAAGAATAACAGCAGCGAGAATAAAATATTTTTTCAATTGCGACATAAACTTTATCTCCTATCTTTAATTGTTTTAGTAAAACTTTGAGTCTTTCATAGCAAGCAAATCTCAGTTAAAAGAAGCTACATAACGGCTGAGATGACGTGGGGCGAAACCGCCGCCAAGCCCGCCAAAGTTTAACGGACGACGCGATAACAAAGTCGCTGTTTCGCCCTCACGTCCATTGATTTGTTGGGCGGCGGTTGACTACACGAAACTTGACGGAAATAGCAAGATTGATTTCGGTTTATTTGTAATCGCTTCATCAAGTATTTCTTTTGGTGTCATTTCGTTTCGGTCAACATCGTCCCCAAAATAATGTTTCGGATGAAAAACCAAGTCGGACAATTTATGATTGCCAAGTTGGATTTCCAAAAACGCTAACCAATAATCAATTTCGTATTCTGTTCCGTCAGCGTTACAAACTCGCGTCATCAATTCTAACATCTCGTCGTAGGAAATATCGTCGAGTTTTTGCGGTCTCGGTGTCAACACACGCCGAACAAAAGTGTCTGCGTCGGTTGCACCGGAAAAATGAAAATCTTCGGCTTGCAGATTTGAGTTAGCCAAAGAGTTAAACTGTGAACGCAAAGCAGCGCAATCTTCAAGACGCGAATCACAACCGTCAAGGCGTTCTGCTAATTGTGCAAGCTGTGCGACTCTGTTTTCGTCAAATTCTGGCGGTGACAATTCTTTTCGTAATTTCATTTTCGACATCGTTCAGGATAACGCGAAGCCGCCCAACTTTGATTTATACCGAATTAAATCCCGTATAATTTATTTAACGGAATTTCTAAATAGCTTCTTTTCAAAAGTTTCCAAGAACACTGCCAGACAAAAGCCGAATTTTGTTTAAGACTTTGCTTCTGATTTTCGCTTAATTTTTTATTTTTAGCAAGATTTTTTATTCTACTCAAACTGCTTCTTAAACTCAACAAACTCTTCCCGAAATTCACTTAATTCTTTTTCCAAACTCTCAACCTTTTCTTCAAGTTGTTCGATGCGTTCGTTTTTTGCCGAACCGCTGGTTGGTTGAGCAATTGCAGGAAGATTTTCGAGATCGATTTCGCCTGACAAAAGATGCACATAGCGGACTTCTTTTTGTCCGGCTTGTTTCGGCAATTTGAATACGAGCGGTTCATCACGATTCATCAAACCTTCGACCGTTTGATTAACTTCGTCTAAACCCGAAAACTCATAAATTCGCGTTGTGCGTTGATTAAATTCGCCGAGAGTTTGCGAACCTCGAAGCAATAAAACGCATAAAATTGCAATTTCACTGAGTTCGAGTTCAAGGAATTTATCGGCAATGTGTTTATATTTCGCCACACGGCTTCCGCTTCCGCCGTAATTTACATAGACGATATTTTTTGCACGCAAACTGTCCAACGCCTGTTCAACCCATTCTTCCGTATAACTGACAACGGGATTGCGGTTCGACTTTTGATTGCAAGCGTTTGTCAGAGCATTCAGCGTCAAAGGATAATAATCGGGCGTTGTGTTTTCTTTTTCGATCAAACAACCGAGAACACGGCATTCGATTTCGTTTAATTCAATGTTCATAACTTCCAATAAATATAACTCATTTTTGAGTTCGTGTTTAGCGATTGATAGTTTTTTTTGAATATAAAAACTATCATCTATCAGTTATCAGCTATCTGCTATTTCGGACGCATTTGATTTTATCCTTCGGAATAGATGAAAGATGATAGATAATAACTGCTAGATTTAAGAGAATAAATTTTGCACACATTAATCACTAGAAACCAAACAGAAATAAACGCCGCTTTTGAGAAATTATCTCGGGCGAAAGTTTTAGGTTGCGATACGGAAACAAGTGGACTCAATCCGCGAAATTCAAAACTTTTTAGCGTGCAATTTTCCGATGGCGATTTTAATGTTCTTGTGCCAACTTCGGAAGGAATTCCGCTTGGCAAACTCACCGAAATTCTCGAAAACGATGCAATCATAAAAATCTTTCACAACGCAAAATTCGATCTCGGATTCTTAAACGAAAACGGTTATCAAACAAGCAATATTTATGACACAATGATCGCCGAAAAAGTTTTAACCAAAGGTGCGAATCAATCCGTTTCGCTCGCAGAAACTCTTTACAGATATTTCGCCGTTGACCTCGACAAATCGCAACGCAAAAAATTCGGCAGAAATTGGGACAGAATTTGGACAGATGAACTCGTTGAATATGCGATGAATGACGTTGCATATTTGCCAAAACTTATGGACGAGCAAATTTTGTGGATGGACAGACTTGATTTGCGTAAAGATTTTGAAATACAAATGAAGAGAATAATTTAAGATTAAGAATTTGCCCGCTAATTTACGCGAATCTTCGCTAATAAGAATTATTAAAGAATATCTTTTTTTTATTAGCGTTTATCAGCGTAAATTAGCGGGCAATATCTTTTTTACCAACGATGATAAGCCGGATGACCTTCGGAAACGGCGACGAATAAGCCTTTGCAGGTTGCACAAACTTTATTATTGGCGATCAATTCCGCTTCGACCGTTGCACGATCTTCAGTTGATTCGACAACTCTCGCCCGCAAATGAATCACAGCATCGCTCGGTGTCGGACGCAATAATTTTATCGAATAATTTGCTGTTACGGTTGAACCGGGAGTTTCTTGTCCGTTCTTTTTCATCAAAAAATGTGCCGCCGCCCAGTTTGAATGGCAATCGAGAAGCGAGCCGATAATTCCGCCGTTAAGCATTCCCGGAAATGCTTCGTGATGTTTTTCCGCCGTCCATTCCGCAAAATATTCACTGTCTTTTTCAAAACTTCTGATTCGCAAGCCTTTTTCGTTCGCGGGTCCGCAACCAAAACAAATACTTTTTTCTGCAAAAGTTTCCTGAATAGATTTTTCGTTCATAATTTTGATAATAAGATATTATTTCGATAATGAAAATTGTATCGCCGGAATTGGTTCAAAAATATAATTTTAAGTCCACGGATGAAGCGTTTGAAAATTTGGCACGATAGGCAAAAGTAGCTTTAATTAACTGTCATTCAAGTGAACTTCAAAATTTTGGAATTCACAAAGATTTTATTTAAGAGTGAGGAAAAAATTATGGCTTGGGACAGAAATTCGGCAAATTATCCACGAGCGGTAGCTCAATTTGATCAAACGGCTTGTTGGGCAGCCGGACTTGAATGGTGGCTTCGATGTATGCACCAATCCCGTGCGGTGCGAAGTCAAATTGATCTGATAAATCAGTTTCGTGCCCATTGGAACACAGATGAGGACAGCCCCAATTACGGCACGATTACCGGCGAAGGTTTAGGACAGATTATGGCTGATTCTTCGATTCGTATGAGCCATGTTGTGAAGGCTTCGGGAACTTGGGACGGCAGTTTTGTTTCGGGGAAACTTTCCACAAGTCCTGTGTTAATTGCTTATAATGAACTGGAAGTCGGTGGTTTTCACGTAAATATTATTCATAGTTTGAATGACACCGAAACAGCCGATGTTAATGTAATGGATCCGAACAGAGGAAGATATCGAACCCGAAGTCATTCCCGCTTTACGAGCAGAAATTATGTTTTGGGTTGGGCAACATAGATCGCATTTTACTTTATGACTTTCATTCGCATAAAAAAAACTCCCACTTAGCTAGGATTTATATTTTGATCTATCAGAACGCTACATCTTTTTCGTTGCTATACTCATCCTAAAAGCCTAAAATAATTTCATTACTTCGCATTCAAAACTCAATTTAGGAAATTAGACAATCAATAATTATGTTAAAAACAAAAATCACCTCCGCACTTTTTCTTACGCTTATTTTTCTGGTTTCAACAAGTAGCGTTATCTGTCAAAGCCAAGAAACCAAACCAAACAAAGGTTTAGAAGGAATGGCTTTACTTGAAAAAGGGCAAGTTAAAGAGGCTTTTGAAATTCTCAAAGAAGATTATGAAGAAGCTCTAAAATCGGGCAAAGAAGATTTTCAGCTGGCTAATTCGATCAATAATCTGGGCGAATTCTACCGAAGGATCAATCGTTTAAATGATGCTGAAAGTTTTTTTCTTAAAGCAATTGAAATAAGCACAAAAATCTCCGAAACGGTTATAGAAAGTGCGGCAAAAAATAATTTAGGAGTAGTTTATACGGCACAGAAAAAATATGATGAAGCATTAAAGGTCTTGGATGAAGCATTATTAAAAAGACGCAAATTATACGGTGAAGAATCCACAGAAGTTGCTATCACACTTGATAACATAGGTTTAGCCTACGCTTCCAAAAAAAATTACCCAAAGGCTGAAGAATTTACCAAAAAAGCGTTGGCGATCTTTGAGAAAAAAGGCGGAATTGCCAACATAGATACAATTATTGCAACCAATAATTTAGCCGCTTTCTATAAAGAGCAAGGCAAAACCGATGAAGCAATAAATCTTTACCAAAGACAATTTGACCTGACGGAAAAAGAATTTGGAAGTGATTCGCCCAAACTCATTGAGCCTATCGCTAATTTAGCGAGTCTTTATGTTAATGATAAGGATTTCAAAAAAACTGAATCGGTATTTCGCCGTTATTTAACTCTTTTGGAAAAAAACAATTATGCCGCATATCCGCGAAAAGTCTATGCTTTAACAATGTTAGGTTTTTACTTAAATAAACAAGATAAAAAAGTTGAAGCAGAAGAATATTTTCGCAAAGCGATTGAAGGTATTGACGTTGAAACCGCCAAAAAATCTCCAAACGTGGTGAATATCGCCGTATCTATTTATGTAACTTTCTTAAAAGAAAACAAACGAAATGAAGAAGCCACAGCACTCGAAGACAAGATAAAAAAAATGTTTAATTAATATCTAAAAAAACCGTTGCTGTAATTTCATCAATTTTATTTGATTTGAAATTTTGCAACCATTCCTTTCGGTCCAACTGCCCAAGTTCTATTTCCTCCCAAAGATTGAACGGCGTTGTAATTTTCTTTGTCGAGATTTTGCCAAGTCTTTCCGCCGTCAATGGAAATATCCGAACCGTTTGAGCCAACGGCAATAATTGTGCTTGAATCAATATACGCTACGCCCGAACGATAGCCATTTAAACCTTTCGCCAAGTTCCAAGTCTTTCCGCCGTTCGATGTAAAAGCTAAATTATTATTCGTTTCATCAGGCTTTTCGTAGTTTCCGCCGGTTATTACTCCATTCTTTTTATCACGCATTGCGATCGAGAAAATTCCGCTTCCGGCAGTTCCATTGACGATTGGCGTGTCATAAACTTTCCACGATTTACCACGATTTTTTGAATAGAAAACTCTTGCGTCCATTCCGCCTGTGATAAGCCAGATATTTTTTTTGCCTTCCGTGATGATGCAAGTTCCGCTAGCGGCAAAGGCGGCTTCACCTTCTTTGGCGTTTGGCATTTTTTCGGTGGAAACTTTTGTCCAATTTTCGCCATCGGTCGTGCGATACAAAACATATTTGCCGTCAACCGGATCGCTTTGAGCCATTCCGTTTTTGCTATCCCAAAATGCGATCGAATCAAAAAATGCTTTTTCGTCC
>JBGTHN010000178.1:0-3469 GCA_041746235.1 Pyrinomonadaceae bacterium
GGAACTTTTAAGTCTGCCGTAACATCAGTTTTTTTGCTGATTACCAGTGAAGTAGTGGTTGAACGAAGTGCAGAAACCGCCGCCGACAAGGACGAATATTCTTGAATATATTTTGATTCTTTTGACGATAGAAAACCGCCATCTTGTTCACTTATAGTGGCTGAATCGGTTGAAATATCGAATTGCGACCGCTGTTTCGTCTCTTCTTTCGCAAAATCGGATATATTTCCCGCAAGTCGTAAATCACCCTGTAACTCAGTAATTTGAGCATTGGTCAAAAATAACGTTGGCAAAGTAGTGAATGAAGTTCGATTATGACGGACTAACTCTGCCCAACTGGTTGTCTGGGGATTTGGCGGAATTTTAAACTCCCTAAACTCCCCGCGCTGCTGTTCATTGTCATCATAAAAAACCGCGGAGTAAGTTGCTTGTGGGTCACTTGAATCTTCGGTCGAATCTAAAAAGATATCTCCACAGGTTATTCTCATCCCGGAAACGGTACAAACCATTTCTTTGTTCCAACTTTTCCCTCCAACGATTGTAGGCTGCAAAATTTTATTATCCGAAGTCTCAATTTGATTTGACAGGTAAAGACGCATCTTCGCGGTCTTACCACCATATTGCCAGTTGGCTGAAGTGTAACCCGCGACATTGACATCAACCGCTGAAGCGGACGAAGCTAACGCGGCCAAAAATAAACCTGTAAATATAATCCTTTTCATACTAACTCAATAATTAAACGGAAAATAATCTTTTTCAAGTATCGCGTTGCGTATATTGCATAACGATTGGATTTGTGTAGTATTTTATATTTGTTTAGGCTGATAACTCCTTAAAACCGTCTATTTTGATCGGAATCAATTTGGGAAAACTTTGTTCACAGCTTATGGAACAAATATCAAGCAATTTATTATGTTTGCGACTGACATCTGAGCTGGAATTCATCTTTTTCACATAGTGATAATAATAAATTCAATAAACCGGGCTTATGAATAAAAACAAAATTGCCATATTAGTAAATAATATGGGTGGGGGTGGAGCGGAGAGAACTGTCGCAAATTTACTCCACTTTTTAAAAGATGACTACGAGGCGCATCTGATCCTTCTTGGGAACCGAATTGACTATGAATTGCCGGATAATCAAATTATTAAATATATTGATAACGAAAACTCAAAGCGAACCGGTTTCATGAAGATTTTTAAGATTCCGTTGATTTCGCGAAGATTGGTTGGTTATTGCAAAGAAAATGAAATTCCCCTAGTTCTCTCTTTTTTAACACGTTCCAATTTTGTATCCTGTCTTGCTAAAAAACTGGGACTCAGGTCAAAAGTGCTGATAAGTGAACAAGCTTATACGCCGATGGTTTACAAGGGAGGTACTATCAGCAGTCGAACGGCAAATTTTTTGATTTCCAGGCTTTACCCTTTTGCTGACCTAATACTGCCGAATTCAAAAGGAACGCGAGACAGCTTGATTTCAGACTACAACGTAGAAAACGAATATTTTATTATCAAAAACCCGACAAATATTGCTGAGATTCAGTCCAAAATGCTTGAGCCGGTTGACGATGTCAATTTCGAGAAATTTACGTTTATCAATGTGGCGGGGTTTAGGGTGCAGAAGAATCACCATTTACTTATTGACGCTTTCCACGCACTCAATCAAGAAGATGCTCAGTTACTTTTGATCGGGAAAGGTGAAGAATACGAAACCATTAGGCAAAAAGTAAATGATTATGGACTTAATGATCAGGTTATTTTTATCGGACATTCTGATAATCCATTTAAATATTTAGCTAAGGCAAATTGTTTCGTGCTTTCGTCAGATTTTGAAGGCTTCCCGAATGTGCTGATAGAGGCACTAGCTTGCGAAATCCCGATTATTTCGACTGACTGCAGGACAGGACCGAGAGAGCTATTGTCGCCGAATTCGGATTACCGGGCGTTTATTGAAAATGGCTTTGAGATTGCGGATTACGGTATTTTGGTTCCGGTTGATGATAAAGAAATGCTCGCACAGATGATGATGGAAGTAATGGTAAATATTAAATTGCTAAATAAATATAAAACCATTTCCTCAAAAAAAGCTTCTGAATTCGATAACACGGCCGTTATCGGAGAATTAAAGAAGGTAATCGACGGATACATGGACGCGACTATAGATGGACATGCAGAAATGTTGCAGCATTAATTCATTAGTTGACCTGTGGGACTATGTTTAGAATGAGATCAAGTTCAGCAGAAATTATCGAAATAACGTTTTTGGAATTGAAACTGACTACCAGCAGCATTCATTGTGCTATTTATGAATATAATAAGAGAAATTGTTCTCAACCAGTTAATAAAGGTGCCAGCAGTTAAAGCAAGGGCAAAAAAATCGCATAAAACAGGAATTAGCCATCTTCCCGAAAATCTTGACAAGAAATACTCGAAATTGACCAGGCACGTGTCGGTTGATAGAAAAGACATCTTAGAGCTAGGACCAGGGATGACCATCGATATTGCTTTGCGCGCAAAAAGCGAAGGAGCGATTAGCATTGCGATAGCCGACATTGAAAGATATTTATCTGACAAACAAACAGCTGACAATGGGATAAACTATAAAGTCTACGATGGTCAAGAAATACCATTTACTGACGGGTCGTTTGATTTGATCTGGTCAAGCGATGTATTTGAGCATATCCGGTATCCAAAAATAATTGTTGAAGAGACATATCGACTGCTGCGCCCGGGCGGACTGGTCGTCCACATAATAGATTTGAAAGATCATTTTAGCTATTCGGACAGTGATCCCGACATAACTTTCAATTGCTTGAAATATTCGGAACGGCTCTGGAATCTGATGACTTGGAATAGAAGTAATTATGTCAACCGGCTACGGGTATCTGATTGGATTGCGTTGCACGAAGAGGTAGGATTTAAAATCATCGAAGCTGAAACTGAAACAAACGACTATATTCGGGATAATTACGGAATTAGGAATGAACTAAAGTACCTCCTTAGATATTCAAATAGAGACGCGGTTTCTTCAGAGTTATGTTTGGTGGCAAGAAGATTTGCGGAAACTTGAAAAAGTTGAGCGTTAGACTCTGACGCAGGGGAAAGGAAAAATTAAATTGGGAGAATCAGAATCGGGGAAACATTCGTAAAATTAGCGATTCGGACTATTGGCGCGAAAAAGCAATGCTTTGGCAAATAAATTTGATCGCGTTCAAAAATTGTAATTTTTCCATTTTGACAGAAGGATTCATAATGCCTTTAAATTATTTTGGGGTTGCAATTCTGTCGTATTAGATATGAATGGTTTGCATATAAAGGATTAGTAGGGATGTTTTCTATTATAGTATTGGTAACGTTATATGAATAAATTAATAGCTATCATAGTATTTGTCGTTGCCGTAACGATTGCGATTTCGCTTCCGGATGTTGGACCGTTAGCCGTTTTACTATGCGCGAGTGTTTCCTTTAT
>JBGTHN010000179.1:0-4381 GCA_041746235.1 Pyrinomonadaceae bacterium
CCCAAAATCTAAAATTATCAGTCGTTTAACATTTTATAGTAGAGAGAACTTAAATAGTTCCAAATAAAGTATTGGAAATTTATTCAAATAATAAACTTAATGTGTTAAACTGCTTTTCAAATATATAAAAATTAATAAAGAGATTTCTCTTATTTTCAGTTTATTTATTAGGTTTTGGTGTAAAAAAATGTTTTTGTTAAAAAAAATTGTATTTACTTTTGTGATTCTAAGTTTTGTTGGTGTTTCACAAAATATTGCTCAAGAAAATGAAGAGAATGTAAAAAAAGAAAATTTTCGATATTCTCCTAATCCACCCGCAAAAATCTCAAAAAAGGTCACTAAAAAAGATCAAAAAACGGATATTGAGATAGTTGAATCTGATTCTGAAGATGAGCCGAAATCTGATGGTTCACGAATAAATGTTGTTGCCAAAGGTAATAATTCTGTTGCCCAACCAAATAATGAATTTGAAAATGTTTCGGTTGCAACCAAAACTAGGGAAGTTGCTAAAAAGGCAAGCAAAACTAACCTTTCACCAACTGAATATTACAAGGTTGGAGTCGGCGACATTTTATACATCAATCTTCAAAATACGACAGCAAAATATTTCACTGTTTTGATGGATGGAACAATTGATTATCCATTAGCCGGTAAACTGGTGACAGTTTTGGATTTAACGGTTGATGAGATCGAAGATTTATTACGTGAAAATATAAAACTCTATGAAAATCCGCAGGTTGTCGTAAAAGTTCGAGAATATTCAAGTCATAAAATTAGTGTTGAGGGATTAGCAAAGTCAGGTGAATATTTTTTGCAAAGAGAAGCAATGCCACTTGTCGTAGTAAAAAATATGATTGGAGTTGATTCAAATGCAAATAGAGTTGTTATCGAAAGAGAAAATTCCGAAGCAAAAATTTTGAATTTAAAAGATTCAGATACGGATACGTTTTTAATCCAAAAAGGCGATGTTCTTAGATTTGAAAAAGATGAGACGGTTAATCAGCCAAATATAATCGAAAAATTTTATTTTGTCGGTGAGAAAATCTGTTCGGGCGGAAAGAAAAGTTTCAATAATGGAATAACCTTGATGCAAGCAGTATTTGAAGTTTGCGGCGGATTAAATGATAAAGTAAAAGATGTTTCGATTTTGCGTAAAACCGCAGATGGAAGATTTATTTCACAAAAATATAATATAAAGAACATTTTAAAAGGCGATGAAACTGATCCAATTTTACAGCCCGGCGATATGATTGATGAAGTGAAATAGAACTATTATTCCACAAACAGTTTTTACAATAGAAAATCTTTATAAACTTAGTTTTTACTGTCCAACATTTTTTGTTAGAATGTTCTAGCCTTGCAAATGAATAAATTGGATAATCGCTTTTTTTCAAAAAGAGGAAAGTCCGAACACCGCAGAGCATTGAGCCGGATAACGTCCGGGCGTTTGTTCTAAAAGACAAATGACGACAAGTGCAACAGAAAATAGACCAGCCTTCAATCGAGGGTGATGGGTGAAATGGTGAGGTAAGAGCTACACCGGCACGTTTGGTAACAAGCGTGGCTAGGCAAACTCCTTGAGGTGCAAGACCAAATAGGGAAACGTATTTCTTGAGTTGCTCGCTCAAAGTTTGAGTAAAATCAGACGGCGTTTTCGGGTAGGTCGCATGAGCTATTTGGCAACAAATAGCCTAGATGAATGATTATCACTTTGTATAAAACGCAAAGTTACAAAATTCGGCTTATAGATTTATTCAAAATGCAAGGCGTTTATTAAGCAGTTATTTATTATAGAAAAGGAGAGTTATTAAATAGATGGCAAATCGCAAAGGAGTGTTTATCGGGGCTTACGTACCTAATGAATTAAAAGAATCTTTAAAAAGGCGTGCGGCAACTGAGCATCGCACTTTATCACAGGAAATTACCAGAATTTTAGTTGAAGCAGTTCACGGAAAAGGTTTGCCGTCGGGAAGTGTTGATAGACGCGACACAAAATCAGTTCCAAGAAGACGTGCGACTGATCCGTTACCGCGACGACGCTCTGATGATGTGCCGTATATCGCACCCGAAGAGAAACAAAAATAAAAATCAGACAGTTAATAACTGATTAATCATCTTTACTAAAGCGTTGTTGTAATTATTTATGACAACGCTTTTCGCTAGTTTAATGTTGTTTTGATATTATTATTTTAAGATGAAAACGAAATTTATTTTAATTTCAATAGTTGCGGTTTTATTAAGTTTTATTGGCGGATTTTTTCTGGCAAATGCATTAAACCGCAATGAAATAGACAAACTAACGGCTGAAAATGCAGGTCTGCAAAAAAAGGAAAACCCGCAAAAAAATGACGAAAATCAAGTAAGTCTATCGCAAGAAGAAATAAACGCTAAATTATCCGAAGCCGAAAAAAATCCAAATGATTTTGCTTTTCAAAAAGGACTTGGTTTAGCACTTTATCGTTATGCGATGATGAAGCAAGATACAAAGTTATTGGATGAGATTTCAAAACTTTTAGAACGAGCTTATCAAATAAATCCGAATGATTATCAAGTAATAGTTTCTCTCGGAAATATTTATTATGACTTGGGGCAACTTAAAAAAGATAGCGAAAATAATTTAAAGGCAAGGGAATTTTATAAAAAGGCTTTAGATAAAAATGATAAAGATCCGATTGTCTTAACCGATTATGGATTAACCTTTTTGTTAAATGATTCACCCGATAGAAAACAAGCAATTGTTCATTTGGAAAAAGCTTTAGTAACAGATTCAAAAAATGAAAAAGCATTGTTTTATATTACACAGGCACAAATCGAAGATGAAAATGTTGCAGAGGCAAATAAATATCTTGCTAAACTAAAGGAAGTGAATCCCAAAAACGAAAGAATCGTTGAATTGGAAAAAATGATTTCGCAAACAAATTAAATGATGGAATGGTTATTAGTTTTAATTGTTATTTTTGCAGTCTTAGCAATAGTCGCGTATCGTTATCGGCGGCAAATTCAAACTGCGTGGATTATGTGGCAAACTTTCAGAAAGTTTCGTCAACAAATGAAACCTCCGCCGCAAAAAAAGGTTGAAGAAAAAACAAAGTCAAAAGACACACAACTTGTTCGATGTCCAAAATGTAATAAATGGACTCCGCAAGAGGAAGCCGTAAAACTTAAAACAAATTTTTATTGTTCGTTAAATTGTTTAGAGGAATCCGTAACGATGAATCGTTAAAGCGTCAAGGAAGGAAATTTTCAATATACCAGGCAATCAATAGATCACCGAAAAGCAGAGCGATAATTGAACCGATGCCGAGAAATATACCAAAGGGAATTTGAGCCTGCATATCTTTGTCTTTAGATTTTGCGATAAGTGCGATTCCGGCTATTGCTCCCGTGAATGCACCGATAAAAATTGAAAGCAGAGTTAAACGCCAACCTAATAATGCACCGACACCGAACATCATCTTTACATCGCCCAATCCCATTGCATCAACTCCGCGAAAACGTTTCCACAATTCGCCGACCAGCCACAGAGAACCGCCGCCGATCAATCCGCCCAATAAAGTTCCGGCAATTGACACAAGCCAAAGCGGTTGTTCGTAAAGAAGTGAGATTGGATAATGGCTTAGATCAGTAAAATATATTGCATTTCCAAATACGAGCGGGTAAATAAGTCGCACTAAAATTGCAAAAACAAATAGCGGATAAGTAATGACATTCGGCAAGATCATATGTTCCGCATCAATAAATATCAGCGAAACTATTGTCGTTACAAAAATAATTGCGACGGGTAAAAATGCCGTGAAACCAATTTGCCAAAATGTTAGAACAAATAATAATCCGGTCAAAGCCTCAACCGCAGGATAGCGAATTGATATAGGATTTTTACATTTTCGACATTTTCCACGTAGAAATAACCAACTTAAAATCGGTATATTGTCATAAGGCTTTATTTTTTCGTCGCATTTCGGACAGGCGGAGTTTGGAAAAATTATTGATTCTTCCAAAGGCACACGATGTATGACGACGTTTAGAAAACTTCCGACAATTGAGCCGAAAATAAAGAAAAATATGTAACCGACCCAAACGGGCAGACCTGTTAGGGCTTCAAAATTGTTTATTATTAAAAGCATCAAAGATGTCCTCAAAATTGAGTTATTTGAAAAAAGGTATGTAAAAGAAATTGGAAAGTGCGAAAGAATTCCGCTGGTTAATATAATAACTGTTTCTCTTTATTATGAAAAGGAAATAATTATATTTGCAACAAAATATTAAAATATTGCACTTTATTCCAATTCAATAAAGATAGTGCGTAAAAGTTCAACTGACTTGAGCATAAGTTGAGCGTTTCTTAAACGCGAAAAAGAGTTTATGAACTTTGAGGATTAAT
>JBGTHN010000180.1:0-2264 GCA_041746235.1 Pyrinomonadaceae bacterium
TCGACGATTTTTTTAGTAAAGAATTCTAGTTCCTAAACCGTTCGTTACTGCACTAAGTCCGGTCCTTCCCGCACCTGTAACAAGTTCGAGGGCGATCTCACCGATGCTCTTTTTAGATTTATCCACTTCAATTATGTCATAAGGTTGAAGCATCATATCTTCCTGTTCACCTTTTTTTATTGCTTCAAGGTTAACGGAAATTATGTCCCGATCACGCGGACTGTCGCCTTTCAAGCGATAGATTTTTATGTCTTTGACCTTAGCTCTTGGTCGAACACCGCCAACCATCGCAATTGCTTGTGTTAATGAAAGTCCGCCTTCTTTGATATAAACTCCGGTTTGTTGAAGCACTTCGCCGGTTAAATAGATCGGTGACGCTTTTTCCACCACGATCACATCTCCGGGATAAATTATTGGATTGGAATCATTTTCTCCTGCTTTGATATTGCTTAATCTATACATACGAAAGGGAACATTTCGTCCGCTATCTGATTCTAAATCCCAATTTCTCCTTGTCGTATTATCTGAACAAAGCGGAACTTGTGTCCGAAAAACCCGCACGATTCCTCCGGCATCTTCGGTTGTGTCACCCGAAAAAGAAAGCAGTTCGATCAACTTGGCTTCACGTCTTAATTCAACTTGCTGTGGAGTTCTGACCGCACCGGAAACAGTTACCGGAGCAGGTTTTCGTCGTTCTGCTACCTGAAGACTAACCAAAGGATTTCGCAGGTATTTTGAATAATGTTCCTTTACTTCATCTTTAACTTCTCTTTCCGTGCGGCATTGTGCCGTTATCATTTTGTCAACGAACGGCAATTCAAATTTGCCATCATTGTCAATCACGACCTCAAAATTAAAATCTTCTTCACCCATTACCTTGCCGATGAGTTTATCGCCCGGTCCGATCAAGTAACTGCGAACTGATT
Source organism: Pyrinomonadaceae bacterium (assembly GCA_041746235.1). Taxonomy (GTDB): domain Bacteria; phylum Acidobacteriota; class Blastocatellia; order Pyrinomonadales; family Pyrinomonadaceae; genus Aridibacter. Next base: position 927 of record JBGTHN010000180.1, read on the forward strand.
CATTTCCTGAGACAATAGCGTCTTGAGCAAAAATGGACATTGATGAGATAATAATTAAACCGAAAACAGATATTATAATTCTTTTCATTACTAAAATACTTCCTTGTAAAAAATGACTAAATTGAAATATAAGGATAACGCACAAAGCCTTTTGATTCAAACATTTTTAACACAGTTGCATTCTGAATTTAGCAAAGCATTTTTCTTGATAGAGATTATTATTTGACAGTTTTGCTTTTGCCAAGTAATTTCAATTTTAGAGTTTTTTTCCTTTCACGATTAAATAATGATGGAAAAGTCCCCGATGATAAATGATTCAACTGACCGATTTTGGTATTTGCGTCGTCCAATTCAATTTTTAGCTGATATAGCAATATTGTCAGCGGCGTTTTTGGTTGCATATCTTCCGGCAATAAATATAAGGTTGGGTGAATTTTACTTTGACGTTGCTATTAACCAACTTCCGTTTGTTATTCTCGTTCAGTTTTCTTCGCTTTTTCTCACCGGCTCATATTCGATCATTTGGCGTTATGTCAGCCTCGAAGACTTAAAAACTTTTATTAAAGCGGCGTTGCTTTCGAGTTTTATTTTGCTTTTGGCAAGATTCGCTCTGAACTTTTTTACTTTTGACCGTTGGCAAGTTCCGGTTTCGGTAATTTTGATCGATACTTTGCTTGCTTTCGGCGGATTATTGGGATTACGTGTCTTGCGTAGATTCGCTTATGAACTTGGCGAAAAACGTGGATTTTCTCTGGCAAAACGGCGTATCAAACATAAGTCCACGCTTATTGTCGGAGCAGGAAGAATCGGTGCAACACTGGCAAAAGAAGTCGTTGGACGGGCAGATTCGGAATTGCAGATCCGTGGTTTTATTGACGACGAACGGAGTAAAAGAAGCGGAAGCGTCAGCGGAGTCAAAGTTCTTGGGACAACCGATGATCTTGCCCGTATTGTTGATGAAATGAACATCGAACAGGTCGTCCTTGCCATTGATGAAGCAAAAGGAAAGGAAATTCGTCGGATTCTTGATATTTGTCAGGCAATTCCTGTGCAGGCACAGATCGTTCCGAGTCTTAACGAGATCGCTCACGGTCGCGTTAATGTTACGCGTCTTCGCGGCGTTCAGATCGAAGACCTCTTGGGACGCGAACCTGTCGAATTAGATAATGAAAATCTGCACGAATTTTTAAGCGAAAAGGTTGTAATGGTTACGGGAGCAGGCGGTTCTATCGGCAGCGAACTGGTTCGTCAGATCACTGATTATAAACCGAAACTTATTTTACTTGTCGAACGTGCCGAATATCTTTTATTCCTGATCGAACGCGAACTTGTCAGAGA
>JBGTHN010000181.1:0-4515 GCA_041746235.1 Pyrinomonadaceae bacterium
GATTTTGTTGACCTGCTTGATATTTATCGTCGTCGCAAACAACATCTTAAATCTATTAACCGGCAGGCAGTTCACAATCAACTTGCACAGGCTTTTCGTGCGGCGGAAAATTCCGAAGACGATAAAACCAAACGTATCCAACAAACAAATGTTGAGATATTAAAACGTCGTCTAGCTTCATTTGATGAACTCGAAAGAAGCGTCAAATTGGTCGAAGGACAACTTCAATCAATCGAAAATTTCTTCGGCTACTTAAACGACGAGATCGTTACGATGTCAACGCCCGAAAAATTCTCTCTGCTTGATTTTGAACAACTTTCGGATTCAATCGCAATGACCAAACAAATGCTTGATGCAACCAGCGAATCAGTCGGAGCTTTGGACGCATATAATCGAGAGATGGGAAATTACGAATTACTTCCCGATGCCAATCAGTAAATTTCAATTTTCAAACCAAACACAATTCATATAAAAAATGCCCGATATTTTTCGGGTATTTTTTTTCGTCTTGCTAAAACCAACTCGCATAAAAAAAATGACTGTCAAAATCGAAGTTAAAAAGTTTGATTTTTGAAAAGTATTGAATAATAATAAGATTATGCAAAATTCTAAAATCAAATTTAACTATATATTGTTGATTTTCTCATTTCTCACCATTACCTTTGTTTCAACTGCTTTCGGACTAACTGAAAATTTGTTTGTTTATTGTGAACAACAATCCTATCAAACGATAAATAAAGTTAATAAACATCAGAGAAAATTAACTGATTATGTGAAAATAACAGTTTCCAGTAATTCGTCGGAACTCGTAAAGGAGAACCCTTTTCTTATTACCGTTACCATCGAAAATCAATTAAAAGAAAGCATCAGTCTAGATTCTCTTCCAAGAGTTATTTTGCAAAAAAAAGGAATCTCAGAGATTGAAATAGATGTAAAAGAAAATCAGTTCTATACAATAGTAAATCTTCCCGAGGATTCTGAATTTATTAAAAGAGATTTTTTAGAAGCGGAAGAAAAAATAAAGTTTGAAGTAGACATTACGAAATCAGCTTGGGGTCATAGTATTCAGGCAAATCTGCCCAATAAAAATATTTTGAACTTTCTTCCGAGTGGCGAATATGATTTGTATATTAATTTTCGGACTCGTAAGTCTGAAAGTAACAACAAAGATATACTCAATTTCTCATCAAATATTCTTGATGTTTCTTATGAATAACCTTAGTGATGTCGGATTCGTCAGGCAGATTCAAAGTCAAAAAAACAGAATGTTTGCTAGACGGAACGCCGTCCATTTTGGTGGCATTGAATAAGCCTTGAATTTTTACTACTGATTTTCCATTTAAACTTGCGAGTATTTGGCTTCTCCATTAAACTTCTAAGTTTCGGACAATTCCGAAGAAATTAATTATTTACATATTTATTATAAACTGAGGTATTAAATTAACATTATGAAAAAAGTTGGCATATTAGTAGGACGTGAAGTTACGTTTCCTGCAGCAATTATTGAAAGTATAAATGAAAAAGGCGAAGGCAAAGTTACAGCCGAAATGGTTAAACTTGGCGGAGTTACGCTTGATGAAGAAAAGAAATATGATGTCGTAATTGACCGTATTTCACACGAAGTTCCCTATTATCGTGCGTCGTTAAAACGTATGGCACTTGAAGGAACACACATTATTAACAACCCTTTTTGGTGGTCGGCTGATGATAAGTTTTTTAACTTTGCTTTAGCGACAAAACTTGGCGTAGCAATTCCAAAAACGGTTTTGCTTCCGCAACAAAGTTACATCAAGGACATCGTTAGCGATTCTTTGAGAAACCTTGAATTTCCGCTTGATTGGGAAGGAATCGTTGAACACGTTGGTTTTCCGGCATTCTTGAAACCATTTGATGGCGGCGGTTGGAAAAATGTTTCAAAAGTAAATTCACTCGAAGAACTTTGGAAAGAATATAATCAAACAGGAACGCTTTGTATGACTTTGCAGGAAGGAATCGAATACGATCAATTTGTCCGTTGTTATTGCGTCGGCAAAGAAAAAGTTTTGATTATGCCTTATGATCCTTCAAAGCCTTATTTATCAGGTGAACAATACGTTCCGAACCCGGATTATCTCGAACCGAAATTATATAAACGAGTCGAAAAAGATGTCATCACGATCTGTGAAGCATTGGGATATGATCTGAACACGGTCGAATTTGCGATCAAAGACGGTATTCCTTATGCGATCGATTTTATGAATCCGGCACCGGACGCAGAACTCGCTTCGGTTGGTGAATATAATCATCGCTGGATCGTTGATAATATGACCGATTTCATTTTGAAAAATATCGAAAAAGGTTTTCCAAAACCGGAATATCGTTGGGATGCAATGTTAAACCCAAAAAAGCCTAAAGCCGTCAGAAAAACGACGGCAAAAAAGAAAACTACTAAACCAAAAGCGACAAAATTAAAAAGCAAAAAAGCGTCGTCGTAAGATTATTGGATAAATAAAAAAAGGTGCGAGTGGAAAATTTCACTCGCACCTTTTTCATTGTTCAAACGCAAAGTTTAATCCATATCAACCGGAACTCTCGCCGATAAAATATTCCGGCTCGTTATCATTCCAACCCAAATTAGTAATGCCACACACGATACTGCCCAACCAAGATTTACTATTAAATTTTCGTCTAATAACAAACCAACAACAATCCAGGGCAACCCGAACAAAGCGATCTTTAAAGATGTTCGTTTTCCGCGTTCCAGACTTTCCAGCAAATTAACACGGCTGACTTCCATATCCATATAATTGTCATCGCTGTTTAATTTCGTAAAATAATCCGTTTCGTTTTGTGTCCAACGTCGCAGAGCAGGTGTTTCCGCCAGACGATTTGCGGTCGCAAAATGATGTATGACGTGAGCAATTTTTCCTTCGCGGAGAGATATTTCCGCCATTCCGCGAACCGAACGAAAACTTTCTTCGGCAGTTTCCAGAGCCTTTTGAAAAACTTTTTTGGCACGTTGCCATTCGCCGTATTGAAAATAGCTTTCGCCCAAACGTGCCAACAATTCTTCGTCATTTTCGGCACGCTTTTCGGCAAGTCTTAATGCGGCAATTGCTTTGTGTTCGAGTTTTTCATTTCTTTCCGTTCCGGCAAATGAATGAAGACAACGTGCAAACTCAAATAATAACCAGCCATCTTTCGGATTCAAAAATAATGCTCTACGAAAAACTTCCAGGGCTTGCAGTAGATTTCCCGAAAGTCGAAGTTCATTTGCAAGATTTCGCAAATAATCAACTCTGTCCAAATCCTCTTCAAGGATAATCGGTGTTTTCCTTTTTGCTTTTTTCAAAACCTTTGGATTTTGAAACTCATTTATCGAATCTTCTAAAACATCTGTTGAAGGAACTTTTGCAAACTCTGCTTTCATCAAAGTTTCTTTCGGTTCGCTCAAATAATCCCGCAATTCGATCGAACGATTATCAAGCACATTTTCCGAAAGAAGCGGAAATAGTTTTTTTACAATTTGGCGATAATCCTCACCACCGGACGAAAATATTATTTTCAGATCATTCCCGCTTACCGAAGTTCGATAACGATAAAAAACACTTCCGCCACGTTTCAAAGCACGTAACGCCTGAGTTTCGACTTGTTCAACATCGTCAAGTTGTAAGCGATATTTTGAATTGTTAAACCAAGACCAAATTCTCGGAATAAAACCTGTTCGCACAAGTTCTTTTCCGTTAAACGAAATTCGGTCTGTCCAAATAAAAAATGGGATCAAAAGCCATGTAAAGACTGCTAAAACAATTGCGTAGAGGTCAAATTGAAGATAAACCAACAAGGCTGTGAAAAAGGTAAATAAAAATAATGCGGTAATATAACTGTTTGGCGAAACTCGTATCTGAATAGATTTTTCAGTCAGTTCGGCAATGATGGATTTTTCCTGAGAAGAAACTTCCGTTCGTTTAGCTTGTAAGATTTCGCTCACTAAATTCTCCTATGTTTTAACTATACTAATAGAAATAACTAATTGCCGCCTTTATTTCAAGTTTTTATCAAAATTACGAAATAAAATCAAAATATTATTCATTTAAAACAGAAAATGGCGTGAATAATTCCGCCATCTACTGCTTTACAAAATTTTTCAAAACCTAAACTTAGCCCAACGGCATATCAATTGGCGGAGTTTCCGGCTCTTTAATTTCTTTTGCTTTTTCGGGGTCAAGTTCCGCTAATTTCTCTTTAGCTTCGCGTGCCGTTTGTGTAGGCGGAATTGGTTTTCCTTCCAAATCTTTTGCTTCGCTCGCAGATTTAGCGATGTTGAAATAAAGTTCTGCTGCCTCTTTTTTCTTATCTTGCTTTTCGTAAATTTTTGCCAAAGCAAAATTGATCGTGTCTTTGGCAATTACCGGATTATCAACTTTTGCTAATTCCTGATAATGCTTTATCGCCTCATCAAATTTTCCGTCATCTGCCAAAGTTTGTGCCAAAGCGAATTTTGACATATAACCAACTTCATCTGATGTGCCTGCC
>JBGTHN010000182.1:0-3289 GCA_041746235.1 Pyrinomonadaceae bacterium
AGGCAAAATCTCTTTTGAGGAATATCTTATAAAAAGAAAATGGAAAATGTTTGAATCTTTATCAATTGGACGGGCTTTTGATTATAGAAATGGAAAATATACGGTTTATATTGAATATGGAGATAGGTATGCTGACACGTATTCATCTTTTTCTATTTCTTGTGGTTTCTCATCAAAAATAGAAAAAGATGAATACGATAAACAGTTAGAAAAAGACTAATCTATATCATTTTATATATTAATCAAAGTTAGGAGTAAAACAAGATGGATTTAGGTGCAAGACGTTTATTTTTATCAAGTAATTCTGTTTATAAAAATATGAATTATTTGGAACACACGGTCAAGGAAATGGTTGAATTTCTAGGTGATGTTTCAAAGATTATTTTTATTCCGTTTGCAGGGGTTGCGGAAAAATCTAAGTTGGATGATTGGTGGGCAAAGTATAAGGAAGCCCCGAAAAAGGCGTTTGCTCCGTATGATATCGAAGTTGAATCGCTTCACACTTTTGAAAATAAACAGGAAGCTATCAAAAATGCCGAAGCAATTTTTATCGGCGGTGGAAACACACATCATTTGCTTTATTGGTTAAGATATTATGATTTGATTGATGTCCTTCATAACGAAATGCTAAAAGGTAATCCAATGATGGGTTCGAGTGCGGGAACGAATATTTTTTGTCCCACAATCTGCACGACCAACGATATGCCGATTATTTCAAACCCGACTTTCGATGCGATCAATGCGATTCCTTTTCAAATAAATCCGCATTATCTCGATCCCGATCCGAATTCCGATCATCGCGGCGAAACTCGACAGGTTAGGATCGAAGAATATTTGAAAGTAAATGATCGAAAAGTTTTAGGTTTGCGGGAAGGAGCGTGGCTTCAAATTGAGAATAACAAAATTCTATTGAAAGGGTTATCGGGAGCGAGATTATTTACAAGATATAATGAACCCGAAGAATTTATGCCGACAGATGAAGGTCTCAATATGACTGACATTTTGTTAAGGGAGTAAATTTAATCTTTATATTTCTTAAGCGTTTTCTTTCCAAAAAAACGGTAGTGAGCAGATTAATTCCTAACTTAGGTGTTAGATTAGAATTGCCCAAATACCGTTTTAATTTTTTTATTGATGTTTAATTACGCTTCTTTTCGTTTCCAATATCTGCGTTTAGTGCCTGTTCCACCACCGAAATAGTTCAGGATCAGTACCAATAGATGTGCGACGAACCAAATGTTTTCGTATCCCAAATTTTGATAAATATAGATCAAGATCAAAATACGCGGAATAAAAACGCCCATGAGAATATCTCCCCAAAATGGCACTGTATTTTTAGGATACCAATCTTGAACAAGATATATGAGCAGAACAATTCGCGGAAAAAATAACGAAAAAAGTAAAAAATAAAAATCCATAAATCTCCTTTTCTAATTCGTTTTAACTTGCGATGTAGCTTTCGAGTTGTTCAATATGAAACTGTTGTTCGGCAATGATCGCTTTGACTAAATCTCCGATCGAAAGCACGCCGACAACCTTGCCGTCTTCAACAACAGGCAAATGGCGGATTCGGTTTTCCGTCATCAAAGCCATACATTGTTCAACTGTTTCCGCCGGATTTGTAACGACAACTTCCGCCGTCATAATATCTTTGACGGGGGTTTCTCTCGAAGATTTCCCTTTTAGAATCACCTTGCGTGCATAATCTCGTTCGGAAACGATGCCGCTTAAATCTTCATTATCCATCACAAGCAAAGCTCCGATTCCTTTTTCCGCCATCATTTTTATTGCGTCTAAGACAGAATCTTCGGATGTAATGTGCCAAATATCATTTCCCTTTGAATCAATAATATGTCGGACTAATTTCATATCTTCCTCCTTTTTTAAGAATTATGGTGAACAAATCAGACAACAAAATTTTTCGCTTGAATATCGTGATGATATTTGATTTTGTGCGGATTAGCAATATTTTTATTTTTAAGTTTTCATCATCTTAAGATTATTACAAATCGGATTTTTGTTATTCTCTAAGTGAATGTTCAAAACCCGAAGCACAAAACCCGAACGAATTGACATTGGCGATTATACAGTCGAGGAATACGACCGTTTTCTTTATGATATACGGCTCGTCAATCGTTTTGCAGGCGATAATTGGGCATTACGAAAAACGCTTTTAAGAGAAATTGAAAGAGAAGATTTGAAAGAATTCAGCGTTTTGGATGTCGGAGCAGGTTCGGGCGAATTGCTGCGAACGGTCGCAAAATTTGCACGAAAACAAAAACGTCACGCTAAACTTGTTGGACTTGAATTAAATAAGCGTTCGGCAGAATCAATTTTGGAAGAATCAAAAGATTTCGATGAGATAAGATCAATTCGCGGCAACGCTCTGCAACTTCCGTTTGCCGATAATTCATTTGATTATGCGATCAGTTCGCTATTCACACATCATTTAACCGATATGCAAATCATTCAAACTTTACAGGAAATGAACCGAGTTGCTTCGCGTAAAATTTTTATTATTGATCTGCATCGTCATCCTTTTGCCTACGGATTTTACAAAGCGTTTTGTGTTGCATTTCGCATAAGCCGACTTGTTCGGGAAGATGGTTCTCTTTCAATCTTGAAAAGCTTCAAATCATACGAGTTAGTAGATTTAGCTGAACGAGCCGATATGAAAAATTCATCGGTTCAAAGACATTTTCCATTTCGGCTTGTTTTAGAGGGCAGTTGACAATTTATTCTCCGCTTTTAATTTTTCAAGATGTGCTAAAACACTTTTCTCTGCAAGTGGTATCAGTCTTGAATCCAAATCTTTATAAACAATTTCGGTAATTTCAGCAGACGTTTTTGCTCCTTGTCTTACAGCTTGTAAGATTTCTCTTTCTCTTTCAAGCCGATGTTTAATATATTCTTCGATTTTTCCTTTTGCGTCGTGAACTGCCGAACCGTGTGAACCGCACAAGGAATTCAAATTCGGCAAATTTTTCATACGTTCAAGCGAATTCAGATAATCAGACATATTTCCTTCGGGCGGTGCGATTACAACCGTTCCAAGTCCGACAACATTATCCGAAGAAAGCAGAAAACCAAACTCTTCATCATAAAAACAGAGATGTCCGCGAGCGTGTCCGGGCGTGTGAAGTGCTTTTAATTCAAACGGTTTTTCGTCTTTATCTTGTAATATGTAAGACTGCTCATTTTCAATGTATTTATCTATAACAACTTTGCCTTCTAAGCTTTCCGCCGTAATTTTATGAGCCGAGATTGGAACATCTAAATCAAACTTTTC
>JBGTHN010000183.1:0-1975 GCA_041746235.1 Pyrinomonadaceae bacterium
GAGCGGCTTCCACGTCAAACCTTTTTCATTCGCAACCAAGATCGGATGATGTGGAGTTCCTTCGATCTCAAATCCCGAACGGGTTTTCAATTTCAAGGTCGGCACATTTCCACTAAAATAAATATCCGAAGTTTCCTCCAAACCGTTTATACCAAATACTTTTATTTTCAACGGTTGACTCGAATCGGGCTTCATTGAAAGTGGAATCAATTCTTCAAACTCAACCAACCCGCGAGAAGTTTGCACAAGACTATCAGCCGTTATACATTTTCCCGTCCCCGGAGGACCCGCAAGCAAAATATGATCGAGTGCCTCACGGCGTTTGAGAGCCGCTTTCATAAAGATTCTCAGATTGTCCTTGATTTTCGGCTGTCCGATATATTCGCCAAGATGTGTCGGACGCAGAGAATCCTCGATCTGCCGTTCCTCATCGTTAACGATAGTCGCTTCGCGTGTTTCAATTATTTCAAAATCATTTGTCATTTAATTTTCGTCTTCAACAGAAATTCTTGTGCCGTAGAACATTTCTTTTTCAATATCATATCGGATTTCGTATTTCTCTAAAGCACCGCCACGTCCGCGATAATCTATTTCGTATTTCCAAATTCCTTTTTTTTCAGGTTTTTGTCCGAAAAAATAATCTATCCAAAATCTTTTTGATGTGCCCTCGGAAGTTTTTAGTTCAGTTTGATATTGGATCACTTTATCTTGTTTTTCGCTGTAACCAATCAAAGTAGAAGGCAAACCCATACATGCGACGGCATCGAACAGGGCAAACTCTCGCAGTTTGCCGTCATTATTATAATCCTTCAAATTCAACAAAATTGGTTTTCCTTCCTTTTGTCTATCGATCAGCGGAACTTAGTAATAGCCCTTGTGAATCCAATAAGGTAAGTCCAAAGTGTTGTCATCGCTCGAAATTCCGTTTCCTTTAATTTCAATCGTGTTGATGATCTTACGGCTTTTCAAATCGACTAAAGAGACGTTCGCTTTACCCGAATAATAACTTCCACGAGTTTCATCCGGACAAGTATAAATATCATCTTCATCGTCACTACGCGGATTCATTTTTGGATCTTGCATCCATAAAACTAATTGTCTGTTTGGTGTAACTGTTTTTTGTTCAAGAATTACAGAATTCGCAGGAAAACTTTGTGCAAATAAATTCCCAAATAATATAAACAGGATAAACAAATTGGAAACTAATAATCTTCTCATAAAACTTTTAATTTTTTCTAGCCTTTTGCAAGAAGTTGTAAACTCTTACGCAATAGTTTTTGAACGCTCATTTCAGTTCCTTCTTGCACAGCTTTTTTCAAGGCTTTATTGGCGGCGGCGGGTTGATAACCTAAATTCACCAATGCGGAAAGTGCGTCGTCGTAAACTTCGTCAACGCCTTCGAGTGGTTTTGCGTTTTCCGACATTGTGCCGACTGTTTCGCCTGTTTTTAGATCGTTTAATTTATCACGCAATTCGATGACAATTCGTTCTGCGGTTTTTTTGCCGACACCGGGAATTGATGTTAAGCGGGCGAGATTGTCTGTGCGAATTGCGACGATTATTTCGTCCGAACTCATTCCTGAAAGCATTGAAATTCCAGACTTTGCACCGATTCCTTGAACCGAGATAAGTTTCAAATAAAGTTCTTTTTCACGCAAGGTTTTGAAGCCGAAAAGTTGCAAAGTGTCTTCACGCACATAAGTGAAAATTCGCAGTTCGACTTGATCGCCAATTTCGCCTAATTCATAAAATGTAGAAAGTGGAATCGTCACTTCATAGCCGAGACCATTGACATCTATGATAACCGTATTTGCTTCTTTTTCCAGTAGTTTTCCTGATAGATATCCAATCATAATGTTTCACACTTGAAACAAGAATTGTAATGTAATTTGAATTTAAGGGCAACGATATAAACGAGTTTCGCCATCTTTTGTTTGTAACCTTTTTCACAAATACACAAATTAGATTATAATTC
>JBGTHN010000184.1:0-1851 GCA_041746235.1 Pyrinomonadaceae bacterium
CCGTCGAACTTTCCGAACAATATATTCTTGGTTATTATCCTGACAACGAAGTAAAAGACAACAGATTTCGCACCATTGATCTAAAAATAAAATCCGACAAAAATTTAATGATTCGTTCAAGAAAAGGTTATTATGTTTCAAGACCTTGGAGATAAGAACAATTATGAAAAGAACTCTATTAATTTCAGTTTTGTTATCCTTATTTATTATCTTAGGCGTTTCTATAAAAGGTAATAAATCTGCAACCTTAAATCCTCAGATTAATTTACCTGATGACTGTGTGGATATTAAAAACTTTCCCGGAATTTCTCAAGAAACCACAAAAATTAAAAAAGGAAAAAGCGGTTATTTTCCCGATAAAACTTTTGCAGAAGGGTGGGAAAGTGGAGAAGTTTTTATAAACGATTGGTATGGAAAACATCTGAAGACGGCAAATGAGAAATCTTTGTTAGATACTTCCGATAAAGATTTGGAGTTATATCGCTTTACTTGGCTAAGAACTTTCCATCATCCGGTTATTGTTAGAATTGAAAAGCAAAAAGATAAGGTGAAAATTTTCTTTAAGGAATTAGACGGTGCGGGCGGTTACGAACCCGGGAAAATTTTCGCAGAAAAAGAAAATTCGATAGATAAAAAAGATTGGTGCGAATTTACAAAACTTCTTAACGACACAGATTATTGGCAAATGCCATCAAGAGAAAAAGAAATTGGTGGGGAAGACGGTTCACGGTGGATTTTGGAAGGAGTTAAAGAAAATCGTTGTCATATTGTTGATATATGGTCTCCTGATAAAGGGAAATATCGAGAAGTTGGACTTTTTATGCTCAAACTTTCAGGTTTCGATTTAGATAAAAACAAAGATGATTTATACTAATCATCAAATATGCTTGAAGAATATCTTGAACAATTTTTCCAACATCTGCGTTATGAGCGAAATGTAAGTCCGCACACTTTGCGGAATTACACGAGCGATCTAGGGCAATTTCACGAACACATTGCTCCGCCAAAAGCCGATGGCAGACGTGAAGAAATTCCTGTAAAAGACATTGACCACATTACGATTCGGGAATGGATGTCGGAACTTCATTCGGAGAACGCGAAAAAAACTACCGTCGCACGAAAACTTGCTTCACTTAGGACGTTTTTTCAATTTCTTGTGCGTGAAGGAGTTTTAGAACTCAATCCTGCAAAACTTGTTGCCACGCCGCGAATCGAACGTAAATTGCCGACGCATCTTTCGATGGAAGATGCCTTTCGTTTTATCGAAACACCTGATTTGGAAACTGATCTGGGAAAAAGAGATCGTGCGATCTTGGAATTTTTATACGCCACGGGAATGCGTGTTTCCGAACTCGTTAATCTCAATATCAAAGATATAGATTTCAAAGAAAAACTTGTCCGCGTAACAGGCAAACGCAAAAAGCAACGCATCCTTCCATTCGGCGAACCCGCTTTGCAATCCTTGATGTATTATCTAAACGAAGCACGTCCAGAATTCTTAAATAATTGTCCGCCGGCGATGCGTGATGAACAGATCGTATTTTTAAATTATCAGGGAACAAGACTGACAACCCGTAGCGTCGGGCGGATGGTTGATAAATATATCAAACTATGTTCGGACATTCCCGATATTTCGCCACACTCTCTGCGACATTCATTCGCCACACATCTGCTCGATTCAGGTGCGGATCTGCGTGACATTCAAGAACTTCTCGGACACGCACGGCTTTCAACAACGCAAATCTACACACAAGTTTCGATGGAAAAATTGATCGAAGTTTACGACAACGCACATCCGAAGGCTTAATTACCACAAGATGAACGAGCATTGTAAATGCAAATTGTGCTGAA
>JBGTHN010000185.1:0-2312 GCA_041746235.1 Pyrinomonadaceae bacterium
GCGGACATCCTCGGATGAAACCGCCGTTCCCAGCTGTCGAAGGAGTTTATGCTTGTCCGACAGTTGTAAATAATGTTGAAACTTTGACTGCGATTCCGCAAATTATCGAAATGGGCGGCGAAGCGTGGCAAAAACTCGGCACGGAAAAATCCGGTGGAACAAAACTTTGGTCTGTTAGCGGTCACGTTAAAAAGCCGGGCGTTTATGAAATTCCGATGGGTTATGACGATATGGAAAAATTCATATTGGAAGATTGCGGCGGAATGTTGCACAAAGACAGACCTTTGAAAGCCTGTATTCCGGGCGGTTCGAGTGTTTATGCAATGCGTGCAGACCAAATTATTGATAAAAATGTCCTGATGGATTATGAAGGTTTGGTCGAAGGCGGTTCGCTTGTCGGTTCCGGCGGATTTATAGTTATTGACGAATCAGTTGATATGGTTGATTCGACAAAGAATTTGACTGAATTTTACAAACACGAATCTTGCGGTTGGTGTACACCTTGCCGTGAAGGAACAGATTGGTTAACAAAGATTTTTACACGAATTGCAGACGGCGGAGGTCGTCCCGAAGATGCACAGCTTATTTTAGACTTGTGCGACAACATCGAAGGAAAATCTTTCTGTGCGTTGGGCGATGCGGCGGCTTGGGCAATTCAAGGTGCGGTCAAGCGTTTTCCTGAAGATTTCAAAAAACATCTGTTACCGAACGGAAACGGTTAGGACGAATTTCATATTACAGATTGCAAATTACAAATGATTTAGTTTGAAATTTGCACAATTTGTTATTTTTTTATCAGTAGAAGTTTTATGTCATAAAATAAGTTTTTTTCATTTGCTGAGTATATGAAATTTGAAATTTGACTTGTGAGAGGAGCAAATGAAAAAACTTATTTATCTGATTGACCATAAAATTAATTTGATTACTATATTGTTTCTGTTTTGGACTTTTTTTTGGGGTTTGAACGGTTTTGATAAGTTTTTTAACGGAACTTCCGTGCCGAATCTGGATAAATCGGCGGCAACGGAGGCATTAGTTGATGAAAACAATAATGTTATATATACCGTTCAACCGTCGCAAAAAATAGGTTGGTATGGTGCGAATCGGGACGATAAATTTGCGAATTATTTTAGCAGGTTAAGTTTACCACCGATAATCGCAACGTCTTCGCTATATTTCTTTGCGGTTTTAGAAATCGTTTTGGCGTTTCTGTTTTTTTGGCTCTTTCTCAAACAATTTTCAAGGGGCGAACCTGAGGATGAAAAGGTCGTAAATTTATTCACAGATCGAACCGTTCATAGGCTTATTTTTAAGTTGAGCATTTGGATTTTCATAGCATTTCTAACTGGCGATATTTTATTCGGTGATCGTGCGGAGGTTTGGGAACACGGCACATTTTTGCTGATGACACTCATAACTTATGATATGTGGTATCGCACAGACCAATTCTTTATTGATCTGAAAAAACAAAAGATTAAAGGCGATGACGACGGTTTTTCCGCTCAGGCTTCGTCATATTAAAGGAGGAGGTCTGAGATGAAATCACTTATATATTTATTCGACCAACGCCTGAATTTGATTACATTGATTCTCCTTTTTTGGTGCATTTTTTGGGGGTTAAATGGATTTGATAAGTTTTTTGACGGTAAAAATGAACTGAATCTTGAAAATTGGTCAACCCAAGGACGTGTCGTAGATACGGAAGGCAATGTAAAATATAAAATTAAACCTTATTTGCCGAAAGGTTGGTTTGGAATAAATTATGATGATAAAGTTGTGAATTATTTCAAAACTTTATATGTTCCGAAAAATGCCGCACTTGGAATGCTTTACACTTATGCGGTTTTTGAAATTTTAATAAGTCTTTTGTTTCTCGCACTTTTTATATGGCAATTGTTGCCCGAAGAGCGTGAAGACAAAAAGAATATGTTTTCTGATAGGACGCTCCATCGCATCGCATTTAAAGCTAGCGTTTTTATGTTTGTTATCGTATCAATCGCCTTTCAGTTATTTGGTGATCGTGCGAGTCTTTGGGAAACAGGAACATATTTGGCAATGACTTTGATAGCTTATGATTTGTGGTATCGTTCGGATCGTTTCTTTCTTGATTTGAGAAAAAAACGTCTTGAAGGAATTGATGATGATGACGATACAAATTCATTTCAAGCATCAGCATATAATTTGAAAGTTAAAGAAGAGAAAGAAAATAAAAAGTAATAGATAAATTTAAGGAGTTATAAAATATGGGAAAAGGTGATAGAAGAACCAAACGAGGCAAAATTTTTGTTGGAAGTTACGGGAAAGCTCGTCCG
>JBGTHN010000186.1:0-9542 GCA_041746235.1 Pyrinomonadaceae bacterium
ATGCCGGATTTTTTTATATTCTGACATCGGTTCACGCGATCCACGTTCTTGGTGGAATTGTCGCACTCGGATACATAATTTTGCGGACTTGGAATAAATCTGGTTCCGAAAGAGAAATAGAGAAACGAAAAAATGATGCGACAGCAATCGGTTGGTATTGGCACGCAATGGGCGGAATTTGGCTTGTCTTGTTATTCTTATTAGGCTTTTTTAAATAATAAATGGAAAATGTTGTTGAAAAAACATCCGAGAAAAATTCAAATCTGATAATCAATATAATTTCGATAGTTGTGCCGATTGTTGTTATGATTCTTTTGGCATTGCCTAACAAACTTGATTTGGGTTTATGGACAAAAAAATTGCCTCACGTAATTGGATTTGTAAATAGTCTAACAACTCTTGCACTGATCTTAGGTTTAATTTTTATCAAACAAAACAAAATTAATCTGCATCGTTTGGCGATGGTTTCGGCATTTTCTTTGGGCGGTGTCTTTTTGATTTGTTATATAATATATCATCTGACAAATCCTGCAAATAAATTTAGTGGGGAAGGTTTCGCTCGATACATCTATTTATTCGCATTATTCACACACATTTTACTTTCGATAGTTGTCCTACCATTTGTTTTACGTGCAATGTTTTATGCCATTACAAAACAGTTTGTGAAACACAAAAAAATTGTCAGATTTGCATATCCAATTTGGCTCTATGTTTCAGCAACCGGCGTATTCGTCTATCTTATGTTATATCAACTATTTCCAACTGTTAAATAATTATGCTTTTGGGTTGCAAACAGACAACTCTGAGGTGTATATTTAAGTTGTTGAAAATTTTTATTACGCCGAGGTTGATTTTCATTGTTAATCATCACGGGGGAACCAATGTTTCGTGTTAAACGAAATTGGGGCGAAGCGATAAAACGCAGGGAAACTTCTTCATTCCTAGCCCGACAGCTAACCTCGTAGGCGTGGCGAAGGAGACAAGAAAAATTGCCGTTAAAAGCACTGTTTTTTAGTTCTTTTGTGCCTTTTAATTTTTCAACATTTTATAAAGACTATTCTTCAGTCTTTCAAAGAAAAAAAGTTCCGAAACCGTTCGTGTGTTTCGGAACTTTTTTAAGTTTTAAATTAGTATTATTGCACAAGTGTTAGTTTTGAAAGATTTATATCTTTTAAAGGAATTTTATAATCTTTATCAAATGTTACCTTGAATGGTTTTTCATCAACCCGAATTTTGAAAACTTGCTCACGGTCGTTCACCAAAATCTTTTCATTTTTCTTTGTTTTCGACATACTGATTTCAACATCCAGTGGAATTATAAAAGCCTGTGGTGTTAGTTCGTTTCCTATTTGAGTTTGCAAAACTTTCAAGGTAAGTTCCTTTGTTTTGGGACTGTAAGTTTGTGTGATTTTCAAAACCGGAAACTTGTTTCCATAAATCCATTGTTTGAAAAACCAATCCAGATTTTTACCTGATGTTTCTTCCAAAGCATTTTGTAGTTCTTTAGTTTCAACATTGGTAAATTTATGTCGTGTTAGATACAAATTCAAACCTGTCCAAAATGCTTCATCACCGATTTCTTCACGCAAAGTATGAATCACAGCACTGCCTTTCTGATAAGTTATCGGTGTAAAAATCGTATCGTCATTTTTTGCATCGGCTGAACGATTAAAAAGTCCGTGTTCATTGTCTCCATTTGAAGAAACATAAACAAAATATTCGCTCGCATCCTCTTCAATTTTTGTTAAATAGTTTTTTCGACCATACATTTTTTCTCGAAATGCAGCTTCCATATAGGTTGCAAAACTTTCATTTAACCAAAGTTCAGCCCAATTTCGACAAGTTACTAAATTTCCGAACCAAGAATGTGCGAGTTCGTGGGAAACTAAATCTTCGATAGCACCTTGTAAAAACGGAAAATTTGCCAACATTATTTCCGAATCTGCCATCGTTGTCGCAGTAATATTTTCCATTCCGCCGAATTGAAAATTTGAAACAATTGTCTGGTCATATTTGTTAAATGGATAATCAATTCCGGTCAATTCTTCAAAAATTCGGAACATATCTTTTGTTTTACCATAAGCCTTCGGAACCAATGCTTTTTGACCGGGATAGACATAAAATCCAAGCGGTATATCTTTGTATTTATCCGTAACTTTTTCATAAGTGCCGACGATAAATGATGTTAAATAAAGTGAGTGCGGAATGGGCATTTTGTAGTGAAAAGTATTTGTCCCATCTGTATTTGCTATCTTTTCTAGCAATTCACCATTGGCAATAACCGTTTCACTTTTGCGGACAGTAATAAACTGCTCGGTTGTCGCTTTATCGTCAGGGAAATCAAACGAAGGAATCCAATAACGTGTTTCTTCGGATTCGCCTTGTGTCCAGATTTGGGATGCTCGAACAATTTTTCCGCGTTTTTTAACTGCGTTTACAAAATAAATCCCTTTTTTCGGGTTTGTGATTGAATATTTGAATCGAACGGAAATAAGTTCATTCGGATTATAAGATTTATCTAAAGCGATCTTTATTTTTCCTTTTGCTTGAGCAAATGTTAAGACTTTACCACTAGATTCTGATCTGATATTTTCAAAAACCAATCCTTCAGCATCAAGTTCCAACGTCGTAAAGTTTTTGTTTAGAGGCTTTAGTTGGATAGTTGAATCACCATAAACAATTTTTTTTACACGATCAAAATTCAGCCGCACAATATAATGCTGAACATCGAAAGTTCGCTCTCGGTTAAAAGATTTATTTTCACCACTTGATTGAGGTGAAACGAAAAATGCTAAAAAAAATAAAAACGATAAAACAAACTTCATAATAAAATTTTGATAAACCTAATTTTGTTTATTATCACAAACCCACACAGTTTTTGCGAATGTTTTGATTGATTATTGTCAAGACTTTCTGACAAAACAATTATCGGTTATGATATATGTAAATACAAAATAGTTCAGTAATTAATTTGCAAAAAAGTTTATGAAAAAAGTTATTATTTGTTTGATTTTATTAACAATGTCGGTTTCTGCACAACAAGCCACACCAACTCCGACTTTATATTCGGAAAAAACCTTAAAAGAATTAAAGAGAATTCAACAAACTGCACTTACAAGTGATTATGCTTATCGTCAAACTGCATATATGACCAATAATATTGGTCCGCGTTTATCGGGTTCTTTGCAAGCGGAACGGGCGGTTCAATATGTTGCAGACGAGATGAGAAAACTCGGTCTTGATGTTCAATTACAAGAATTAAAAGTTCCACATTGGGTTCGTGGTGAAGAAAAAGGCGAACTGATTCTTTTTGAAGGAATGGCGAAAGGAACTACTCAGAAAATCGCCTTAACAACTCTTGGCGGAAGTGTTGCGACACCGAAAGAAGGTTTGATTGCAGATGTTATTGTCGTTGAGGATTTTGAAGAATTACAAAAACTCGGTCGCAAAAATGTCGAAGGGAAAATTGTCGTTTTTAATAATAAATTCAATCAACAAATGGCAGAAGTTGGTTATGGATTACAAGCTTATGGAGTTGCGGGAATTTATCGCCGTCGCGGAGCAATTGAAGCAGCAAAACTCGGAGCTGTTGCTTCGTTGGTTCGTTCAATTGGTGGTTCACAAAACCGGCTTCCGCATACGGGAGGAATGGGTTATGAAGATGGTGTAACAAAAATTCCGGGTGCGGCGATCGCTTATGAAGACGGCGAGTTATTTGCTTATCTGGCAAAAATGGGAAAAATTCGGATGAAGTTGACTTTAACACCGCAGACTTTGCCGGATGTGACAAGTTACAATGTAATCGCTGATCTGAAGGGAAGTGAAAAGCCGGATGAGATCATTGTTGTTTCGGGGCATCTTGATTCGTGGGATTTGGGAACAGGTGCTTTGGATGATGCTGTCGGTGTGGCGATGGCGATGCAAGTTCCGTATTTATTAAAGCAATTAAAGTTAAAACCAAAACGCACGATTCGCGTAGTTGCTTTTATGAATGAAGAAAATGGTTTTGTCGGAGCTAGAACTTACGCTGATAAAGCTGATATTAATAAACATTTTGCGGCAATTGAAAGCGATTTAGGAGCAAGTCATCCAGTTGGTTTTCTCTTCGCCGGAAAAACGGAAGCATTGGCATATTTCCAACCATTATCAAATATTTTAAGTAGTCAAGGAGCAACTTTGGTTCAACAACAACCAAGTGTAAGTTCTGATATCTCCACACTTACTGAAAAAGGTGTGCCGTCATTTGCACCTTGGTATGATACACGAACATATTTTAATTATCATCACAATGCTGCCGATACTTTAGATAAAGTTAATCCAAAGGAATTGGCAGAAAACGGAGCTTTGATGGCAGTTTTGGCTTATGGTTTGGCAAATCTGGAAAAACCTTTGCCAAGATAAATTCTAATCAATATTTATCATCCAAGTTTGATTTGTTCAGTTGATAAATGTTAAATGATAAATATATGGATAAAAGACCACCACCGTATTTTCCGCAGACTTCGCTTTCGCCGACTGACGAAAATCGGTATAAAAAATTCAAATTAATTGTTGGATTAGTAATTTTAGGATTAATCGTTTTATTAGCTGGAGCGGGAATTGGTATTTATTATCTGGTTTCCTGGTTGATTGCGTAAAAAGTAAATGGGCGATAGTTTCTAATCTATCGCCCATTTATTATGAATTAAATTCAAAGAAACACGTTATTTGTTATTTCTTTCCAGGTGTTGCTTTGCGAATGCTTTTGCACCTTGCACAGCAAGTTGTTCGGCTTGTGGTAGAACTTCGATCGCACGTTTTAACTGCGGATCATATTCGTTGAAAACTTGCAGGGAAGTTTGTGTTCCATAAGCCGCAGTTGTAAATTCCGTCCGTAATAACTGTTGGACAAACTCCTTCTCACTGTCAATTTGACTCGCACTTACTTTGTATTTAGAAACTGCATATTTTTTGAACGCTGCAAATAGAGTTTCCGTTATCGGAAAATCGGAGTTTTTCAAATCGTAATTATATTTGATTGGGCGATCTACGACATAGTTTTCAAATCCTTTAGTTTTGCCAAAAGAAACATCCAAAACGAAACTTACAATCGGGTTGACTAATTTGCTTCGAACATTTGAACTAGCTCTCGGAACAGTCGTTGGTTTTACTTCTACGTCAGGAGCAATTCCGCCTCCGCCATAAACTACTCTGCCGGAAGTAGTTCTTTTTTCTTCACCTTTCTGGACTTTGGGTTTATCTTCGTCAGATAAACTTCCACCATTATAATAATAATCATAAAGATTTCCATTGGAATAATCTTTTTGAATAAGTCTTCCTGAAGGTGTTTCATATTTGGCGATCGTTAAAAGTAACATCGTGCCATATTCAAGAATAAAGGGATTTTGGACAAGACCTTTTCCAAAAGTGTTTTCTCCAACGATCAAAGCTCGATCATTGTCTTGTAACGCTCCGGCTAAAATTTCCGAAGCTGAAGCCGAATTCCCATTTACCATTACAACTAAAGGTATATCGTCAGAATTAGAGTTTTCCGCTTTATATTCACGAATAGAATTTGCACGTCTTTCTTTTTGAGTGAAAATGGTTTGTCCGTTTTTTAAGAAAGAATTTGCAATAAAATATGCCTCGCGAACAAGACCACCACCATTATTTCTTAGATCAAGAACTAACTGTTTCATACCCTGTGCTTTAAGTTCCTGCATAGCTTCGCGGAATTCATTAAATGTTGTGCGGTTAAATCCGCCACTGATAGCGACATATCCAATTCCTGGACGCACCATATATGCTTCGGAAATTGAAGGTGTTGAAACCGCATCGCGGACAATTTCAACAGTTTCCTGTTTTTTTGTTCCATATCTTTCAACAGTAACCTTTGCCACAGTTCCGCGAGGTCCACGTAGAAAATCACGGACAGTAAAATATTCTTTGCCGAGCATTGAAACACCGTTTACTTCAACAATTTTGTCGCCGTAACGAAGTCCGGCACGATTGGCAGGTGCAGTATCAAAAGTAGATTTGATAAATGTTCCGATTACTTTTCCGTCTTTGTCTTTTAGATCACCGATAGTTGCACCAATACCGAAATATTGAGATTGTTGGCTGGTGCGGAATTCTTCAAATTCTTTTGCGTCAAAATAATTTGAGTGCGGGTCAAGTGTATGAAGCATTGAGTCAATTGATTTCTTGAACAAAGCATTATAATCAAGGTCTTTGCCTTGAAAATGATTGTCCTGAATCATCGTCAAAGCCTCGGCAACATCTTGCTCAATGTCTTCAATCTTAACTTTTTTCTTGGTGATTTTAGAAACTTCCGAATTTGTTCCGGATATTGATTTTAGTTCTTTTATAGAATTAGTTTGACCTAATAGGTTGGAAAAAAGAGAAATGGTTAATATAAATACGACGAAAAGATTTAAACTTTTTTTCACTACAAAAATCTCCTAAAAAATTGGGTATGTTAAAAATACAAATTCTCGAAAAAATGGTAACATCCATTTGAAGAAAAAGCGATAAGATTAGTTGCTTATGAGTTTGAAAAACTTACAATTTTTCAATACATTACAAGGAACTTTATATTATACGAGTCTTCTCTTCAAATTGATTCAAAATGTCACATCTACTTGAAATAAAAAATTTACAAACGCATTTTCCAACCAAAGAAGGCATCGTTCGGGCTGTGGACGATGTGAGTTTTCATATTGACGAGAGCGAACTTTTAGGTTTGGTTGGTGAATCCGGTTGCGGAAAATCTATCACAGCACTTTCGATTATGCGTCTGATTTCTAGCCCCGGAAAAATTGTCGGTGGTTCGATAAAATTTAACGGTTTGGAATTAACAACAGCAAGCGAAAATAAAATGCGGGCAATTCGTGGAAATGATATTGCGATGATCTTTCAAGACCCGATGACATCATTAAATCCTGTTTATACAGTTGGTGAACAAATTGCCGAAGCATTGCGTTTGCATCGGAATTTGAATAAAAAAGATGCTTGGGATGCGGCGATAGAAGCGATGAAAGAAGTTTCCATTCCTTCACCTTCAACCCGTGTCAAAGATTATCCGCATCAACTTTCAGGCGGAATGCGACAACGTGTAATGATCGCAATGGCACTTGCCTGTGAACCTGAATTATTGATCGCCGATGAACCGACAACTGCTTTAGACGTAACAATTCAAGCACAAATCTTAGAACTTTTGAACGAATTACAACAATCCCGAAAACTTGCGATTCTGCTTATTACGCACGATCTTGGTGTTATCGCCGAAACTGCCGACAGAGTTTGTGTTATGTATACGGGAAAAATCGTCGAACAATCTGGTGTTGATGAAATTTTTGAAAATCCGAAGCATCCATACACGCAAGGTTTATTAAATAGTGTTCCGAAATTAAGCGAAGAAGAATTAGAAGGTCTTGTCAGACTTTCAACAATCGAAGGAACAGTTCCAAGTCCGACGAATCTTCCAACTGGCTGTCATTTTGCACCTCGTTGTGCTTTCAAAAAAGATATATGTGAACTTGGCGATATTCCGCTTTATGAATTAGATGAAGATATAAAAGTTCGATGCGTTTTATATAATGATGAACAAGAAAAATCAACAAATGCAGGTTAATGGAAAACGTGTTATTTTACGTTTTCCCGAAATGAAAGATGCCGATGAATTTATCGCTTTGAGCAAATCAAGCCAAAAATTTCATCGTAATTTAGTAAATCCGGCAAAGGATATTGAAAAATTCAAAAAGTATGTGGAAGGAAATAAAACTATTGAAAATAAACTATTCTTGATCTGTAGAAAAGAGGATAAGGCTATAGTTGGTGTAACAGACTTATCTCAAATTTTTTATGGAATCTTTAAGAATGCTTACATTGGATATTATTTATTTGAAGATTATATCGGTAAAGGATTTATGACCGAAGGAATCAATCTTACAATAAAGACAGCTTTTCAAGTTTTGAAACTTCATCGGATTGAAGCAAATATTCAGCCGAAAAATAAACCTTCGATTGCTGTTGTTAAAAGATGCGGATTTACAAAAGAAGGACTTTCGAGAAAATATTTGAAGATCGGTGGAAAATGGTGCGATCACGAGCGTTGGGCGATAATTAAAGAAGATTGGAGAAAAAATTTATGAGTGACTTAGCTGCAAATAAATTTTTGTCAGAAGAAGAATATCTCTTAAACGAGAAAAATTCCGAAATTCGCCACGAATATATGGATGGTGAATTGTTTGCGATGGCTGGTGCGACCCGTAAACATAATTTGCTAACTACAAATATTTCAAGAGCATTAGGTAATGCTTTGGAAAAAACAGATTGTGAAGTATATGTAAATGATTTTTTGGTAAAGTTGCGTGAAGGACACGATGTTTATCCAGATGTCGTAGTTGCTTGCGGCGAAATTTTAACTAACGAAAATGAAACGATTCTTTTTAATCCGCTAATTGTATTTGAAGTTTTATCAAAATCTACGGAGCAACGTGATAGAGGTGATAAAGCCGAAGATTACTTTAAATTAGAATCGTTAACGGATTATGTGTTGATTTCACAAAATCGCATCAGAGTTGAGCATTTTTCAAGACAAAAAAATAATGAATGGATATTAAAGATATACGAAAATTTAGAAGATGTTTTGAAATTGAAATCAATAAAATGCAAAATTTCGGTAGATTTGATTTATCTTAAATTGAAGTTACCGCCAATGAGATTAGTCAAAGAAAAAGAATAATAAGTAATTTAAGAAAAAATGAATGATTCAGCAACAAAGCAAAAAAGAGAAAAACTTGTCCAAGTCCGCAATATGGTCAAACATTTTCCGATTGAAAACAGTGATGATGTTGTCAAAGCTGTTGATGGAATATCGTTTGATATTTTTGCAGGCGAAACACTCGGATTAGTTGGTGAATCAGGTTGTGGAAAATCTACGGTTGGACGTTGTATGTTAAGACTTCACGAACCGACTTCGGGCGAAGTGTTTTTTGAAAATGACGATATTACAAAGCTTGGAAACAAAGAATTGCAAAAACTTCGGCGGGAAATGCAGATAATTTTTCAAGACCCTTATGCTTCTTTGAATCCACGTCTGACGATACTTTCAACAATTGCCGAACCGCTCAAAATTCACGGTATTGGCGATAAAACTACACGCAAAGAAAAAGTTGCGGAGTTGTTGGCAAAAGTCGGACTTGATCCAAAATATATGTCGCGTTATCCACACGAATTTTCCGGCGGACAACGACAAAGAATCGGAATAGCGAGGGCATTAGCGTTAAATCCAAAACTGATAATTGCTGATGAGCCTGTTTCCGCATTGGATGTTTCGGTTCAAGCACAAGTCGTAAATCTATTGCAGGATTTACAAAACGAATTTGGTTTGACCTTTCTTTTTATTTCGCACGGTTTGGCGGTTGTCGAACATATTTCAAATCGTGTTGCGGTAATGTATCTCGGTAAAATAGTTGAAATTGCCGAATCAAAAACGCTTTATAAAAATCCGCTTCATCCTTACACACAGGCTTTACTTTCAGCCATACCGATACCAAATC
>JBGTHN010000187.1:0-2649 GCA_041746235.1 Pyrinomonadaceae bacterium
CATAATCCCAATGCGGTGCGATCTTTATTTTGATTCGTCTGTATCCGGCATCAACTTCAGTTTGAATTTTCTCGATCAATTGCTCGACCGAATCTTGTATGCCGATCGAAACTCCGCAAGCGATTTCTTTGTTTGTTCCGCCAAGATGTTTCCAAAGCGGAACATTTAATTTTTTCGCTTCCAAATCCCAAACGGCAGTTTCGAGCGTCGCCTTTGACATACGGTTTCCGCGAACATTTACCATCAAACTCCACACTTGTGATGCGTCTTCAAACTCTTTTCCAACAACCATCGGAGCAAGAATTTTCTCCAAAACTTCCCAACAAGAATCCGTCCATTCTTCCGAATATGTCGGAATCTCTCCACAAGTGCATTCGCCCCAACCTTCGTTGCCGTCTTCGTCTTCAACTCTCGCAAGAATTATGCGTCGGTCGTATGTTCTACCAAAACTCGTTTCAAAAAAATGAACGAGTGGCATTTGAATTTCGATCAGTTCAATTGATTTTATTTTCACAGGAAAACTATTTAACAGAGTAATTTATTAAAGTAATGTAACAGTATTAAAATAACATTTATAAAGAATAATTCAATACTCAAAACACCTGAAAACCTGCTGATATAAATTATTATCAGAGTCGATTTTGAAACACTTTAAGTCACTTTAGAAAAAAAAAGACGAATCCGATAACATAAGTCTATCGAAACTAATATGTTATAATCATCTATAAACTTACATATTCTATGGGGGAAATCTTTTATTTTGGTTCAGTTACTTTTATTTAAAAATTCTAATTCAAACACAGATTCAGGCACTACCGACAAGGCTATTGAAGCGACTCAAGCCGCATCAGGCACAATTATTGAAATGGTCAACGGCTTTTTTGCACGTTTACCGTTAATTGGTGTTGGAGTTGTAGTATTTCTTATTTTTCTTGCTATTGCTTACGGCGTAAGAAAAATTGTCAAAGCTACTGCACTTAAAGCTCAATTAGACTCAATGCTGGCTTCTTTATTGGCGAGAATAAGCTACATTGTTGTCATCGTCTTCGGGCTTTTTATCGCCGCCACAGTTATCTTTCCGGGTGTTAATGCAGGTGATCTGATCGCCGGTTTGGGAATCGGTTCGGTCGCATTAGGATTTGCATTTAAGGATGTTCTACAAAATTTATTTGCAGGTTTTTTGATTCTTTTGTATAGACCTTTCAAAATTGGCGATCAAATCAAGATTGATGATTTTGAAGGTGATGTTGAAGAAATCAATGTTCGTGCAACAAAGATTAAAACTTATGACGGCGAACGTGTTGTTATTCCAAATAACGAACTTTATATGAAATCTGTTCTCGTCCGAACAGCATTTCCATATCGCCGAACAAAAATTACTGTTGGCATCGGTTATGGCGAGAGTCACGAAAAAGCCCGCGAGATATTAATGGGTGTTCTGAAAAATGCCGAAGGCGTTTTGGATGAACCGGCTTATGATGTAAATGTCGTCGAATTGGCAGATTCTTCGGTCAATATGAAAATGTTTTATTGGACGGATTCATTTCAATCAAGCACACGCAAAACTGCTGATCGTGTAGTTTCAGGAGCAAAAACAGCACTCGACAAAGCCGGAATCGAAATTCCGTTTCCACAGAGAGTTGTCGAAGTTGTTAACAAAGGCTTTGAGATCGAAACTTCAAACAAAAATTAGAGATTTCAACTTCAAAATTCAAAAGCACGAACAATGTGAAAAATTGTTCGTGCTTTTTTTAATTACCTTGTCGGCGGTTTAGTAGTCCGTTTCTTTGGTGTATATACCTTCGTTTTTGGTTTCCTTCTTGGTTCATTATAACGTTCATCTTGCGAATTTCCGGTGATGTTACGATTCATTCTTCTGAGATTGTATTGATAATCTTCAACAATTCCCAAAATGAATTTTATATCGTTATCTTCCATATTCGGATAACGATTATAGGCATTCGAAACCGAAGCATTAAGCAATCTTTCCGCCGTTTTATAATCTCTCTCCTTTGCAACTTCGCTCATCTCAAAAAGCGATTGAGCAAGTTCGGCGATCGTGTAATTTTTCTTTACTTCCGTATCAATTAACAACTTATTCGTTCGGTTTCGATCAATATAAAACATTGCAGTTTGTTTTTCCTCAACTTGTTTTCGCATTTTTATATCGAAATACGAAAGTTTGATCTTAACAGGAAAACTCTTTCCAACATCGTCCGTATTTTTGAGCCGAAACTTCATCAAAACGATCTGGGTCAAACCGTTGTTCATATCGTCAATCGGAATACTAACGTGATTTCGGCTGAATTCCGGTTCATAACCGTAAATTTTTTCAACTTCCAGATTCGGATCAAATTCGACTTCAAGATTTACTTTGCGGGCAACAGGTGAAATAAGACTTTGAACTTCTTTGACAAAAACTTTGTTAATATCGTGGGCATCGGCGACAAAATGAAAAAGTCCGCGACCTTGTTTTGAAAGTGTTCTGAGCAATTCTCTGTCGAGATCGATTCCGACACCAATTGTTGAAAGATCAATTCCTTGACCATTATATTCGGAAGATTCAACAGCTATAGTTTTCGGATCGGTCGTACCGACATTTGCGATCCCATCCGTCAAAAGAATTACACGATTTGTCGCATCTTTTAC
>JBGTHN010000188.1:0-6534 GCA_041746235.1 Pyrinomonadaceae bacterium
AGTTGATATATTCGCCCTCGCGTCCCGAATATGGAAGAAGTTTTGTTGAACCTTCAAGCGAATGAATAAGCCGTCCATACATCGGAACAGCACTTTCAAGCATATATTCATCCATTCCGACTTCTTTTAACGCAGCAATTCCACGATCCGACAAAGCCAGATTTATCGAACGCCCGACGGACATTTCCTCAAGCCGCATATCGCCGCGTGATTCATAAACTTCTGTTTCAATTCCGCGTTTTGCCAAATAAGTAGAAAGCAGAGAACCTGCTAAACCTGCTCCGATAATGATTACTTTTTGTTTTGTCATATAAGAAATTTGCCTACGAAATATACGAAAAATGAGAAAAAAAGAAATAAGAAAAAAATAAAAACTTTGAAAATTGTTATTGTTTTGTCCAACTATCCAATTCTTTTTTAACACTTGAATATTTTTCTTTACTTCCAAATCTTTCTCTTTCAATTTGTGGATAGTGTCCGAAATTTATAAGTAAAGCTAAATCAAAATTTGTTGCATTCAAATAATTTATCGTTTGTCCTCTGTGTTTGTCTATTAATTTCGAAACAGCTTTTATTTCAACAATAATTTTATCGTAACAAATAAAATCAGGCTCAAAATATTGCTCAAGAGTTTTTCCTTTGTAGTCAAGATAGATTCTTGGTTCAGAAACAAAAGGAATATTTTGCAACTCAAATTCTAATGCTAAACATTCGTGATAAACAGGTTCTGTAAATCCGCAGTCCTTATTTTTATAAACTTCAAAACAAGCACCAATTAATTTATAACTTTCTTCCTTATAAATTATATTTGACATAATTTTTTTTGCATTAATTTTCTTTTCTTTTTTTCGTGTTTTTCGTATATTGCGTAGGCAAATCTTTTCTTAATTACTCTAAACACTCTTTCAAAAACTTAACAAACCGTTAAACATCCATAAACGAACTATTAAGTGTAACCTGAATGAACTAAATTAACATTTTACACAAAACTCCAGATTCCTTTTTCCAATTCTTCAAGTGTAAGATCAACGGCTTCGGGTTTTAAACGCAAGGCGTATCTTCGCAAATCGCTTGTTTCATATAGCATTGTTAGCATCATCAAACGCTTGCGAAAAGTTTCATCAAGTTCGCTTTCCGCATAACCGTAAGCCTTAAAGAATTCGCGTTGAACTTCTGCCTGCCCTTGCATTATCAATAGTCCGACAGCAAGAAAATCGTATTCGTGAAAACCTCTACGCGAATCTGCAAAATCAAACAAACCCGAAATTTGCCATTTGCTTCTTGAGTTAGATAAACACAAATTGCCGAAATGAACATCGCTGTGCATAAAAACAGTTTGATGATTTTTGGGAATAAGTTTCAAATTAGCTTCAATAAATGCGGGCAGACTTTCGATAATTTTTGAGTTTACGCTGTGAGCGATTTGCCTTTTAATAAATGAATTTGCCCGATCATCAACAAATTCCGCCCAATCACAAACAAACGAATCGGCATTGAGTTCGTGAATTTGTTTCAAACCTATTGCAAGTTTTGTAATAAAATCTATTTGCACATTTGTCGGCAAAGTCAGCCAATCGCTTCGCAAAACTGTTTCGCCAGAAAGTTGTGTCATCACAACATAATCTAAGCCTTCTATCTCACCGATCTGAACAATTTCGGGAATCTTGAAATCCGTTTTGCCAACAACAAATTCGAGAGCCTTTTTTTCACGTTCAAAACATTGGCGAAAAGGTCTGTAAATTTTGGCAATAAGTGAATCGTCAACCGAGAAAACAATATGATCACTACTTGCCAGACGCTTTAATTCACGAAAGAAAATATGATGGCGTTGACAAATTTGTTTCGCCAGACCAAGCCAAATTTCACTTTGAAAATGCTCGTTAAAATCTTTTTCACTTTTAATTATCGGAAATTTTCCCATTAAATTTATGTCAAACAATCCTTCAAAATTGCAACAAATCTATATACATCCATAAACGAATTATAAAGTGAAACGGAGGCAATACAAACTTGTTACTGCAATTAAAAACAAAAAAAGACGGAGGCAAATCAAATATTCACCTCCGTCTTTTGCATTTCTGTTTAGTAATTTTAATTGAGAAATGCTGCCGGAATCGGTCTATCGTTTATTAATCCGAAGTTATATCCGTAAAATGTTCCATTAACAGGTTCACGAACATACCAGAAACCATTAGACGGACGAAATACCGCACTGTCGGTTTTACCGTCGCCGTCAAAATCAGCCGGAGCGGGAATATCACCACTTGTGCCGAATTGATATATGACAACCTCGCCGTTACTTGAATTTAAGCGATACCAAGCCCCGTTAGATGGACGAAATACAGTAATATCAGTCTTACCATCGCCATCGTAGTCGCCCATTACAGGAATGTCAGTTGAAGTTCCGAATGGTGCAACTACATTAGTTCCGGTCGTTGATTCCATCCAGTAAAATTGTCCCGTCGTTGGTCTGTAAACAGCCAGATCGGATTTCATATCACCATCGAAATTAGCAAGCAGAGGTTTGTCGCCGCTTAGCCCATAAGGTATTGCGACAAATGCTCCGGTTGAAGAATTCAGGCGATACCAGATCGCATTTGACGGACGAAAAACGCTTATATCGGCTGTTTCATCGCCGTCGAAATCTCCCGGTATCGGCAAATCTCCCGTTGAGCCAAATTGTAAAATATTGACGGTGTTATTGGATGAACGCAGGTAATACCAAAAACCGTCTCTGAAAACAGCGGCATCGGTTCGACCGTCGCCATCAAAATCAGCGGGTGCGATCTTATCGGTGCTGTTACCGAATTGAAACGCTCCGAAACCGTTTTGTGATTGATTGAGATACCAAACCCCATTTGACGGACGATAGACGGAAACATCGGATTTGCCGTCACCGTCAAAATCATAGACTTTGTTGGTTGACGGTGTATATACAAAGACACTACCGAATGGAACACCATTTATGTTTTTAGTTGTGACTGCCCCGACCATAATTGTATCGCCATCTACGGCTATGTGAGATGCGTAACTATTGTTATTGTAAGGGTCAGCACCGGAATCGGAATATGTAAGTTTTCGCCTTTCCGTCCAAGTTGTTCCCGAACGGGTAAGAACATAAACCGTACTTAGCGGGCTGAATCGGCTGAGAATTAAAGTATTACCGTCAATCGCTAATGTTCCGCCAAGAGCATCATCGGCACGCCCATTGGGATTGGTAATTTTTTGTTCCTGTGTCCAGGTCGTTCCCGAACGCACGAACACATAAGCGGCACCTTGTCGTAAATTTCCATTAACCGTATGTTTTGGTGCTCCGATAACCACTGTGTTACCACTTATAACGGCTGATCTTGCATAGTCTTCTCCGCCGACAGTATCAGATGAATATAGCCTTTGCTGTTCTGTCCAAGTTGTTCCTGAACGCGTATATACATAAGCTGCTCCAATTGATCCTAAACTCGGATCAAATGTTTCGGGAGCTCCGATAACTACTGTATCGCCATCTATCGCCACACTTCTACCGAGGCGATAAGTGTTCGTTTCGGTTGGGCGATTCAATATTTGTTGCTCAGTCCAAACTGTTCCCGAACGCGTGAAAATATATGCCGAACCGTGTAAATTATTTTCGTTAACGTTCTTATCGGGCGAAGACGCAATAATCGTATTGCCGCTGATCCCGAGTTTCCATCCGAATAGATCTCCCGATGCCAGATCTGATGAAAGTATCTTTTGCTGCTGAGTCCAAGTTGTTCCCGAACGCACAAAAACATAGACTGCTCCGCCGCCGCTTTTTCGGTACGATGAAGTAACGATAGTGTCGCCGCTGATCCCGACATCAAATCCGAACGCATCTCCGACAGCAATGTCATTAGCTTGTAGTCTGGCTTGCTGTGTCCATGTTTTCCCCGACCTAATAAAAACATAGATAGCACCTGTCA
Organism: Pyrinomonadaceae bacterium; assembly: GCA_041746235.1. GTDB lineage: Bacteria > Acidobacteriota > Blastocatellia > Pyrinomonadales > Pyrinomonadaceae > Aridibacter. The sequence continues at coordinate 3,939 of JBGTHN010000188.1, forward strand.
AGTTGTTTTCATTGACTGCACCAATAACTGCTGTATTTCCATCAATTGCAATACGACTTCCGAAAGTCATATCACGGGTAGGCGAATTAGCTTGAAATTCTGCTGAACGCACAAGCGGTGAAGTTTCTGAAAAATTATCGTTCCCTGCTTTTACATTTGAGATGGTGAAAATGAAAAAGGTCAAAATGAACGCTAGACAACAAGATGTTTTACACGATTTGAAGTTCATAAAAATTTGCTCCTATTTAAGATTTGTTACTTATGTAAAATGACAAAAGCAAAGAAAATATTTTTATAAAGTCTTATACAATAAATTTGTTTAAGATTTTATACCCAAATACCATCGATGTAAAGGTTTTTTTTAGCACGTAACCGAATGTTTATAGGCAGTTTTGCAATATTTGAACAAATTTATAAACATCCATAAAAGAGTTATAAAGCGGAACCGGAGCAACACGGATTACGTCAGGTTCACGCCAATCGGCAATAATGCCTTTTTCGGTGATCGCATTAAATAAACTTTTATCGGCATCTTTAACGCGGATCGAGAGTTGGCAACCGCGTTCGTCGGGATTTGCAGGTGTGATAATGGAAATGCGTTCGTCTTCAATTTCGTTTAACAGAAATTCCATATAACCTGTCAATTTATTAGATTTTGTAACAAGGTTTTCCATTCCCCCTTGTTCAAAAATCTCTAATGATGCACGAAGCGAAGCCATTTGAAATATTGGTGGATTCGAGAGTTGCCAGCCTTCCGCACCTTTTATCGGGATAAATTCATCGTCCATCAAAAATCGTGTTTCTTTATCGTGTCCCCACCAACCGGCAAAACGTGGAAGTTCAAAATCTTCGGCGTGGCATTCATGAACAAAAATTCCTGCAATTCCGCCCGGTCCCGAATTCAGATATTTATAAGAACACCAACAGGCAAAATCTACATTCCATTCGTGCAGTTTTAAGTCCAGATTTCCCGCCGCGTGTGCAAGGTCAAAACCGACAACCGCACCAACTTTATGTCCCGCTTCGGTAATGCGTTTCATATCGAATGCTTGCCCTGTGTAATAATTCACTCCGCCAAGCATTATTAACGCGATCGAATCGCCGTTTTCTTCAATCGTTTTCAAAATATCTTCGGTTTGCAAAGTAGTTTCGCCGTCGCGAGGTTCGAGTTCAATCAACCAATCGGACTTTGGACTTTGGACTTTGGACTTTGGACTAGCGTGAAACGCAATCTGCGATTTCACTGCATATTTATCCGATGGAAACGCATCGCCTTCGATAATAATTTTGTATCTGTCAGCAGTTGGGCGATAAAACGAAACCATCAAAAGATGCAGATTGACCGTTAGCGAATTCATCACGACCGTTTCTAACGGCTTTGCTCCAACAACTTTTGCCATCGAATTCGTCAAAAATTCGTGATATGGCATCCAAGGATTTTTAGCGTGAAAATGTCCTTCAACGCCAAAGATTTCCCAATCTTTTAATTCCTGTTCAATATATTCGCGTGTAGTTTTCGGCTGTAATCCCAACGAATTGCCTGTAAAATACAGCACATCTTCACCGTTTGATTGTTTTGGAATATAAAATTTATTGCGGAAATCTTTTAGCGAATCCTGCTCGTCCATTTTATTTGCGAATGCTTCGTTTGATTCAAAGTTCATAGATTTTTGTCGTCTTTTTGCGATTCCTCTAAAAAGTTATATTCAAAATTTCCAGCGAATTCGCCGGTTTTTTCAAGCGAAACGATCACACTTTTTGAAGTTGGTGTATTGCTTTTTTCGGCTTTGCTGTCAATCGGAATCAGGGGATTTGCTTCGGGAAAATATGTTGCTACACAACCTTTCGGAATCGGATACGGCACAACAATAAATCGTTTTGCGGTTCGCAATCCGTCATCATAATGACTTGTAATATCAACAACTTGTCCTGCTTTGTAATCTCTCGCTTGTATGTCTGCCGGATTCATTAAGATCACGCGACGACTTCCGTGAATTCCTCTGTAACGGTCGCCGAAACCGTAGATCGTCGTATTAAATTGATCGTGCGAACGCAAAGTTGTTAAAAGTAATTTGCCATCTCCGAGTTCAAATTTCGGTAGTGGATGAAAACTGAAATTTGCCTTTCCCGTTTTGGTCGGGAATTGTTTTTGACGTGGTTTGTTCGGAATAAAAAATCCATTCGGTTGACGAACATTGCCATTATAATTTTCGTGTCCGGGAACGACACGCGAAATCGAATCTCGTATGTTGTCATAATTTTCGATCATCGCGTCCCAATCAACCGTTGATTTATCACCGAGAACGGCTTTTGCCATTTGTGCAACTATCCAAGGTTCGCTCCGCAAATCTTTCGACGCAGGTTTTAAAATTCCTTTTGAACGGACAACGTGAAGCATCGTGCTTTCCGTTGATACGAATTGCTCACCGCTCGCTTGCATATCAATTTCCGAACGCCCCAAGCAGGGAAGTATCAAAGATTTATTTCCGCAAGCGACTGCTGTTCGATTTAATTTTGTCAAAACCTGCACATTCAAACTGCATTTGCGAAATGCTTCTACTGCATATTCCGTGTCGGAAACGGCTGATAAAAGATT
>JBGTHN010000189.1:0-2598 GCA_041746235.1 Pyrinomonadaceae bacterium
TAGGAATTAGCCAATGTAGATGGATCAACTCCAACACCTCTTGAAAGAGGTGACGCACTTAAGTTTGTATCCGTTGTTGTCGAGTTTACTGTAACCTCATTTCCCGCATTTCCATTCAATTCCCAACCGAGAATTTGTGCATTTACCATTTGAACGGTAAAAGTTAAACAGAATAATAATCCTAACAATTGTATTTTTTTCATATTTCCCCTTAATTAATTACAATTTTCGACTCAACCATTATCGTCTAGTCGAACCCTTTTTAATTTTTATATTTTTATCGGGTTGTTTAATTCTAAATAGAAAGTATTATTGTGTCCATAATACTTTCAAGAAATTTACATAACTGTAATAGGTTTGCTAAATTTTTAGACAAAATAAATGCGGAATGTGCCAAATACTAAAGTTGATATATACCAAAATTCCATTCGTCTAAGGAAAAACCGCGGGACTTTATGATTTGACTCAAACAGGTCAACTCTATAAAATCATAATTTCAAACGTGGTGAGTTACAGCGACTTGCGACCACGAAAAATAAACTGCTAAACAGCCGTGAGTTATTAAAAATCAATTTTAACGAAAACTCTGTGCTTGTTTGGTGCAGAGTTTTTTAATTTGAGATTCGTTAGTTGTCCGTCGTCAGTTGTTTTCTGCAACTAACCACTAGCCACTAACCACTAACTACTTATGAATTTTTTAGATTTATTAAAAGAAAAGATAGTCGTCTTTGACGGTGCGATGGGAAGCAGTTTGCAGGCTCAGGAATTGACGATTGAGGATTGGGGCGGGCAGGAGTTTGAGAATTGCTCGGAGAATCTGCTTTATACGAAGCCGGAAGCGATTGAGATCGTGCATCGGGATTTTTTGGAAGCGGGTTGCGATGTTATTGAAACGAATAGTTTTGGTGGCTCGGAAGTTGTTTTGCAGGAATTCGGGATCGTTGAGAAAACTTACGATGTCAATTTGAAAGCGGCTCAAATGGCGAAGCGTCTGGCGAGTGATTATTCGACGAAGGATAAACCGCGTTTTGTGGCGGGTTCGATCGGTCCCGGGACGAAATTGCCGACGCTTGGGCATATAACTTATCTCGATCTGAAACAGGCTTATGTTGAACAGGTTCGCGGTCTGATTGACGGCGGTTCGGATTTGTTGGTTGTTGAAACTTGTCAGGATCTGCTTCAAACAAAAGCGGCACTTTCAGCGATCTTTGATTATTTTGCCAAACATAAAATCAAACTTCCCGTTTTCGCACAGGTGACGATCGAAACTTTTGGGACGATGCTTAACGGAACGGAGATCGGTGCGGCTTTAACGGCTCTTGAGCCTTTTCCGATTGATGTGATCGGGATGAACTGCGGAACGGGACCAAGGCAGATGGCGGAATCTTTGAAATATTTGTGCGAACATTCGCATATTCCAGTGTCGGTTTTGCCGAACGCGGGTTTGCCCGAAGTCAAAGACGGCAAACAGCATTATGATGAAACGCCGGAGAGTTTTACAAAACAGGTCGTCCATTTTGCCAAAGATTACGGCGTAAATATCGTCGGCGGTTGCTGTGGAACTACGCCCGAACATATTGCGATGCTGCGTGAAGAGATCGAAAGAATTTCGCCAAAAGAACGCAACGCTTCGCTTGCACCTTCGGCATCTTCTATATATTTCCGTCAGCCATACGATCAGGACAATTCGTTCCTCATCGTCGGCGAACGCGTCAACGCTTCCGGTTCACGCAAGATGCGGGATTTGCTCGATGAAGAGAATTGGGACGGACTCGTCAATCTCGCCAAAGAACAGGAACGCGAAGGTGCTCACATTCTCGATGTCAACGTCGATTTTGTTGGACGCGACGGCGTTGCGGATATGAAAGAACTCGTTTCCCGGCTCGTTACAAATATCAAAATTCCAATAATGCTCGATTCGACCGAATGGGAAAAAATGGAAGCGGGACTCGAATATGCGGGCGGAAAATGTATCTTGAATTCGACCAACTACGAAGACGGCGAAGAGCGTTTCTACAAAGTTCTAAGCCTTTGCAAAGAATTCGGTGCGGCGATCGTTATCGGTTTGATCGACGAAGAAGGAATGGCTCGCACGACCGAAGACAAAGTGAAAATCGCCCGTCGTGCTTATAAAGATATTGTCGAATACGGCATTCCCGCACACGATATTTTCTTTGATCCGCTCGCTCTGCCGATCTCGACTGGAATCGAAGAAGACCGCGAAAACGCGGCGAAAACGATTGCGTCGATCAAACAAATTAAAGAAGAAATGCCCGATGCGAATATAATTTTAGGCGTTTCAAATGTTTCGTTCGGTTTGAATCCCGCGTCGCGTGTCGTTTTGAATTCGGTATTTTTAAATGATGCGGTCGAAGCGGGAATGAATTCGGCAATCGTCAATGCCTCCAAAATTTTGCCGCTCAATCGTTTTAACGAACACGAAATTGAAGTAGCAAGAGAATTGATCTATGACCAACGTAAATTCGACGGCGACATTTGCACTTACGATCCTTTGACGGAATTTACGACGCTTTTTCAAGGCAAGACGACGAAGTCAATGAAAAAGGATACGAGCAATCTTTCGATTGAAGAAAAGTT
>JBGTHN010000190.1:0-8638 GCA_041746235.1 Pyrinomonadaceae bacterium
CTTTAAGACCAAAATATACCGGCAAATTCAGAATTGATGTAACAATGGATAAATGTTCATCAAATCCCTGTATATATGGTGTTGGAATATTTGGTAAATAACAAATATTTTTACCAATCAGATTTTTGCACGAGCGTTCCGAGTAGTTCTTTGTCTTCATCGCTGAGTTGGAAATCGTATTTTTCAAATACTTTAGCCAACTCCGAGAGGGCAAGTGAACGGTTGTCATTACCAAGAATTTCTCCGACAGTCTGTAAACTTGCAGAAGCAAGTTTGCGGGCTTTTTCTGTTTCGCCATAAAAGCCAAATCTATTGGCAAGTTCATTTTGAGTATCGGTTCGAGCAATAAATTGTGGTATGGTTTCGATCAAAGTTACGGCTTCATCAAGAAATTCAACAGCTTCAGTTTTTTTATCAATTTGATTTTTTGCATCGCTCAAACCAACTAAAGCCGTCAATCTTTGCGAATCCGAATCAATTCCCTTGGTCGCCTGTTGTGCCATTTCGTCATTTCCCTGCAACACACAAAGTTGAGAAATATTCGCAAGTGCAAGATTTGTTTGAAAAACATCAGGATTTTCGTGTGCGATCTCGATTGCTCTTTCAATTTTTTCAAGACGTGCAAACTGCACTGCAATTGCCGAAAAAAGCTGATGACGGGAATTGCTATCGCGTATTTCGTTTTCTTGTTGTGAATTTAGAATTGCGTATGCTTCTTCAAGCGAATCAAGCGAATCCTCTTTTTCGCCTTCTTTGTCAAAAACCTGCGAAAAGCCAACCAGACAATTTGCTACTTGAGTTTTGTCACCAACCTCATCAAGCGTTCGATCGGCAAGGTCTAAACTTCCCGCTTTCAAATATCCGACAGCGATATTGGCAAACAAACCGTCTTTATGCAATCCGTCAATTTTTTCGGTTTCCGCAGCCGCTTTTGCAAGAGTTTCGATTGCTCTGTCATTCTTTTCCGCTTCAACAAATAAGTTTGCGATTTCAAATAAGGCACGGATTTTGTCTTCGGCAAATTCGATATTTTCGCTTTCCTCTAATGCTATTTCTAAGAATGCAACAGCTTTGCCAACTTGCTTTTGTTCCAAACAATCCGTGGTAATCGCTTCCAATGCTTCAACAACTGATTTGTGAAAATCAATCCTTTGTAAAGTTTCCAAGGCTTCATTTTCGAAACCTTTTTTTGCTTGATTAATGGCAATTGCGGCGTAGGAATGAGATGGATGTTCAAGTGTTTCGGCAATTTCCAAAGCCTTTGCAAAATCGCCTTTCAGAGCTTTTTGTATTGCAATTGTTTCCCGTGCAGTCGCTTGTGTTCCATATTCGTCAATCGCTTCGATAAGTTGAAAGGCATATTCATCATCATCGAGTTGCACACATTTTGAAATGACGGCAATGAGCATCTGATTGCGTGTAAATGAATCATTGATTATGTCGGCAAAATGAGCCGCATTATCAACATCATCTTTTTCCAGACACCGTAAAATAATCGGCTTGAGCGTCAATGCTTGTGCCTCATTGCTGTTTATTTTTCCCGCCAAATATATTGCACAAGAAAGTAAATCGTTGCGAGCTTCTTCAGTTGTTGTTAGTTCTGCCATTTTTTTATTTAGTATTATTTATCTAAAGACACTGCGAAAAGAATCTGAAAACCAGTCCGTTAATTTATCGGTTACAACATCTGCACCGGCTTTGCGTAATTCATCGGCTGACACAGTATTGGTAACACCGACAGTCTTTAATCTGTTTAATTTTGCCGAAACAATTCCCGGCGGTGAATCTTCGATAACAACACATTCCTTTCGCGTGATCGGGCTTTTTCCCTGTGACGTTCTAACTAAATCCACGAGTCGAAATCCTTCGCGGTAACATTCAGGATCGGGTTTTACAGATTTTATGTCTTCGGCACTTATAATCGCCGAAAAACTTTTGCCAAGTCCTGTTTTATCTAATACGAAATCAATTTCGGGGCGGCGTGCCATACTAACTAAGCCAAGCGTAAAATCATTTTCCATACGTTTGATGAAATCTTCCATTCCTTCAAAAAGCGGAATTTGTTGAACAATTTTCTCCCGCCATTTTTCGGTTTTTGCTTCTATCAAATCTGGTAATTTATCAGTTTCAACTTCCATACCTTCGCGTTCATAAATGGTTTGCAAAAAAACTGCGTCATTCATTCCCAGACAAGCAAAATACTTTTCTTCGGTCAGATCAATTCCCTCGTCTTTGAGAACATCTTTGTATGCTTCCATCTGGATATGCTCATCGTCAATAATAACGCCGTTAAAATCAAATAATATCGCTTTTATCATTATTTTGTTTTTTCCTTATAAATATATTAAACCTGCAAAGTCTTGTATTTTATATCTCTAAACCTTTTGCCGCAAATTGAAAAAAGGCACAAGTTGGAATTCAAACTTATGCCTGTAAAATATTAAACCGGATTTTTCGTATCCAGCTTATTGTTTCATCTGTTTTTTTAGATTATCCAAAGCCGTCTTACAATTTTCACCCATTTTCGTTTTTTGCTCTTCGTTCATATCTTTGGCACTATCACGCAAATTACTGAAGATTGTCTGTTTATACATTTCTACAATCCCACGAACGACTATATTTTCCTGTCCGATTGCTTCCGAATTATTGTTTATATATGTTGCCAGTTCATCACATTCTGCAATGCCGACTTTTACAATGTCTCCCGAATCGGATGCGTCGGTTTTGTCGGATTTAGTTGAATCGGTATCGGTTGATTTTGAATCCGCTGATGTTGTATCAGATGTTGGCGAATCTGCTGATTCCGTATTAGCTGTGTTGCTTTGAGTTTTTTCCGAACTATCTTTCGATCCCATAAGACCGCCAAGATTACAGCCGATGACAACAAATAAAACTAAACTCAATACCAAAAGAACCGTTAATTTATTTCTCATTTTATCTCCTGAATTTTGTAAAATTACTGATAACACTAATATGATTTCTGTGTGTGTTTTTAGACGTTATTACATAATGAATTTTGCGTCAAACATATTATTACGTCCCAAGATAGCTTTACGGTCAAATGCTTTTTTAAGTTCCGCCATTTCATTCAAATATCTTTCGCCATACATCACATATAAATATTTTGATTTCAATTTTCCGATGCCGTGTTCCGCTGAAACTGTTCCGCCGAGCATAATCGCCTGTGCAATAAAACGACCGTATAAATGCCTTGCTTTGGTCATTTCATCTTCATTTTTCGGGACCATATTTGCGTGCAGATGATTATCGCCGATGTGTCCGAAAATCACATATTCCAAACCACTTGCGTCTAATTTGTTTTTGTAAAATTTTAGAAATGATTCAAATTTATCATCAGGAACAGCCATATCTGTTCCGACTTTTCTTTGTTTATATTTGACTATTCTTTCATTTACAGAAACCGGCAAAGCGTGTCGAAATTCCCGCATTTTCTCCAAGTCCTGTTCATTTATCGCAAACCAAGACTCTTCAATATTTGCATTGTGCTTTTCCAATAAATCATTCCACTTTTCAAATAATTCATCTTCATTTTCTTCGGTAGTTTCTTGTTCAAAAAATATCGCACCAACCACATTTTCCGGCGTTTCGGGAAATTTTTCCTTTATGAATTTTAGTGATTGTTCATCAAAATACTCTAATATTGTTGCATCAATCCGATTTTGGATTTTTGAATTTGGATTTTGGATCTGTCTGTTTGTAAATGATTGGTTTCGTGCTTCATTAACTAAATTTAATAAATCGCTCTCATTTTCAAAAAATATAATTCCGCTTAAAAACCCTTTCGGTTTTAGCAAAAGTTTTAATTCAATTTCCGTAACTATTCCCAAAGTTCCTTCGCTGCCGATAAATAAATCAATCGCATCAATAACTTCGCCTGAAAAATAACCACTCGTATTTTTGCGAACATCGGGTTGTTTATAAGTTGGCAATTTTGCCTTGATTTTATTGCCATTGACGGTTTCAATTTCAATAAAACCATTTTCACTAAAAACTTCGCCACGTTTCAAATTTAGAAAATCACCGTCGGGCAAAACTATTTCCAGACGCTCAACATAATCTCTCGTCGCACCATATTTAAAACTTCTCGCACCGCTTGCATTTGTCGCCACAGTTCCGCCGATCTGACAACTCCATTCAGTTGGATCAGGTGGATAAAAAAGATTCTCTGCGTCAGTAGCTTTTTGAACATCGGTCAATAAAACTCCCGCACCGATGACAGCTTTTTGCTCATCTTTGGAAATTTCCAGTTTCTTAAATTTCTCCAATGAAATAACAAATCCGCCAAAAGGAATCGCACCGCCGACAGTTCCGGTTCTCGCACCGCTAATCGTTACTTGAATATTTTTCGCGTTCGCTTCTTTAAGAATCTCGGAAATCTCTTCGCGTGTTTCGGGAATAAATAGTTTATCCGCATTTCCGCCCTGCAAATTGCTTGCGTCGGTTAAATAGTCTTGAAATTCGTCAAGTTGTGTTTTTACCTGCATAACATTTATATAAGTTCAATCTGTCTTTCCTTCAAATAATTAACTTTATCACGAATTTCGGCGGCTTGTTCAAACTTCATATCTTTTGCGGCATTTCGCATATCGTGTTCAAGATTGGAAATCATTTCTGTTAATTGTTTTGGCGAATATTCATCGTATTTATCAAGATCAAGTGGGATTTTGAAATAATCCGCTTCATAAGCGGTTACGAGAGTTGCGTCAATTGATTTAACGATTGTTTTTGGTGTGATGCCGTGTTTTTCGTTGTATTTTTCTTGAATTTTGCGTCGCCGTGCTGTTTCGTCAATCGCGTATTTCATTGATTTGGTGATTTTATCAGCATACAAAATCGCTTTACCGTCGGAATTTCGGGCGGCGCGTCCGATGGTTTGAATTAACGAACGCTCGGAACGCAAAAAACCTTCTTTGTCGGCATCGAGAATTGCAACAAGCGAAACTTCCGGCAAGTCTAAACCTTCCCGAAGTAAATTAATTCCAACCAAAACATCAAATTCGCCCCGACGCAAATCTCTTAAAATCTTGATTCTGTCAAGCGTTGTAATATCCGAATGTAGATAATTTACCTTTACGCCAACTTCGGCGAAATACTCTGATAAATTCTCCGACATTTTCTTGGTCAAAGTCGTAACCAAAACTCTTTCATCTCTCTCCGCACGTTTTCGACATTCTTCTAAAAGATCATCAATTTGACCTTTGACAGGACGCACTTCGATATTCGGATCAAGCAAACCCGTCGGACGAATTAATTGTTCAACAACTTCACCTTCGGTCTTTTCGAGTTCATAATCTCCCGGCGTTGCCGAAACATAGATCGTTTGACCGATCTTCTCGTTAAATTCGATAAAATTTAATGGACGATTATCTTTTGCAGATGGCAGACGAAAACCATAATCAACCAAATTCCCTTTTCGGGATTGATCGCCTTTAAACATCGCTCCGATCTGCGAAACGGTCTGGTGAGATTCATCAATTACAATAATTGCATCTTCGGGCAAATAATGAAGCAAAGTCGGTGGCGGTTCACCTGGTTTTTTACCTGTGATATGACGAGAATAATTTTCGATGCCGCGACAAAAACCCATTTCCTTCATCATCTCAAGGTCATACATCGTGCGTTGATGCAGACGTTGCGATTCAACCAATTTTCCTTGTTTTATAAGTTCTTCTTCCCACCAGACGAGTTCTTCTTTAATGGTTTTTATCGCCCGTTTCATCGCATTTTTCGGGGTCGCAAAGTGAGTTTTTGGATAAATAAAAATTCTGTGTTCGTGCTTCTGTTTGACTTCGCCGAGCAGTGGGTCAATTGTATAGATTCCCTCAATTTCATCGCCCCAAAACTCTATTCGATATGCTTCGTCTTTATAACTCAAATAAATTTCGACTATGTCACCACGGACACGGAATTTGCCACGTTCAAAATCAATATCGGCTCGTTCATATTGAATCGAAACGAGTTTTTTCAATAATTCTTCGCGTTTCATTGTCTGCCCCGGCTCAACTTCCAGAGACATTTTGAAATAATTATCAGGATCGCCGAGTCCGTAAATACAAGAAACAGATGCAACAACAATTACATCCCGCCTCTCAAATAAAGATGAAGTTGTTGAAAGCCGCAGACGGTCAATTTCTTCGTTGATCGTTGCTTCTTTTTCGATGTATAGATCGGCGGCGGGAACATACGCTTCGGGCTGATAATAATCGTAATATGAAACGAAATATTCAACCGCATTTTCGGGGAAAAAAGTCTTGAATTCCTGATAAAGTTGTGCCGCAAGAGTTTTGTTATGTGCGATTACAAGCGTCGGACGTTGAACTTGTTGAATAACATTTGCTATCGAAAATGTTTTTCCGCTTCCAGTAATTCCCAAAAGAACCTGATCGTTCACATTTTCATTAAGATTTTTAACAATTTCAGCAATTGCCCTTGGCTGATCTCCGGTCGGTTTATAATCTGTTACTAGCTTAAAATCCATAAATAAATTGTATCGTGTATGGGAAATAAATGCACGAGTGCAATTTACTAACAAATAGAAAATGAATTAAGCAGTTGTGGCTAGAAGTTTACTTTTTAGATTTTTGGTAAAATCAAGCGAATTATTGAAAAAATTATTATCTAAAACCTCGTATTTTTGCATTGCATCGAAAACATTTTTCCAACCGACATTTTCTGCGATTTCAAAACATTCGTGAGCGTTCCGAATTCTTTCATCTGTGTCGCTAAAATTCTTGAACAAAAAGAATTTCATTTTTGGAAAATAGCTGAATCTAACAAATGGTTTGAGAATCAACCTTTTCAAGATCGGACAATCAAATTTGGAGACTTCGGCTTTAACGGCAGGTGCAACTGTTTTTTCTTGTTCCCATTGCAGAGTTGTTTGGAATATTTTGCGACGTTCCTCGATTGCTAAAAGTTTTTTATCTTTTGATGCAAAGTGAATATTCTGAAGTGCATTTAGCAGTTCGGGTTCAACAATAGATTTTGCCTCATCAGTTTCACCATATTTTTTTGTAAAATAATAATTTGAATATGTATCAATAAAAACCAGACGATTTGCGGCTTTGAAACCTTCGGAAAAACCTTGTAACAATCCGTGCCGATATTTCATCTCTTTTCCGTTATAAAAATATCTATATGAAATTAGTTTTCCGAGAGTTCCGGTTGTTTCAAAAAAATTAAATGCCCACAATGCACCGTGCATAGCAATTTCTGCGAAACAATGGTTTTGATTCGAATCTTGAAAAATTTCGTGCAAAAAAACAGCCCGTTGGCGAATATCTTTTGGCTCGCCGGCTAATTTTTCAGCCTCATTTCTCAGAGTTTGATAGTCATATTCTAAGCTCATATCTAATTGATCCAAACAAAAAAAGTTACGAAGTATTTTACACAAAACACTTCGTAACTAGCAATTTTAACTGATTATTAAATTATGCTGAAACTAAATCGCAACTTTTAATGACATCATTTGCCGCATTAAATAAATCCTCCGGCAGAGAGTTTCTTTCAATATAAGAATAAATTTTTGGCAAAACTCTTTCGTCTTTTACCGCTTGCAACACTTTTAAAACTGCAATTTTCACATAATTATCTCGATGATTTTCGAGAGCTTGGAAAATCTCTTCTGTTTCATCGGCTTTTACCAAAAGTGCTAATAAAGTAAATGCTTCATAAGCATATTTATGGTCTTGATGAACAAGCCTGTCAATTGATCTTTCAACCAAATCACTTTCAATAGCTGCTTTAGCGGATTGAACAATTCGATATTCATCATCGCTTTGAGCAATTCTTGCCCACGAATCTCCACGATTAAAACTTAGTTGAAACAGAGCTTTTGCAGACGAGGCACGAACCTCTCTAGTCGGATCGGCACAACCCAAAAGAATCGTTTCAAAAACAGATTCGTGGTCAAATTCCGCTAAAGTTGTTATGGCTTTTGACCGCAAAGTTGCCGCAAGGTCGTAAAGTGCAACTTGTGAAAGTGCTTCGATTGAATTTCGGGTTTTGAATCTTGCCAAAATTCTTACGGCAAGTTCTCTTATTTCAATGTCTTCCTCAAACTCATCTTGAGTCTGTTCGATCGCACTCATCAATGCATCATCGCTTGAAATCGGCAAAGCGTCATAGGTTTTGGCAGGTTTCAATTCGGTAAAACTATTAATTGGTAACCGACTAAATTTAATTTTATCAAGGCGACTTTGAGTTTCCTTGTAATCTCTGTCGTTTGTATCTACTTGTAAAGATTCAGCTTTGTTTTTATTAAGAACACGGCTTGTCCGAGGCAATCCTTTCGGATATTTTTTCTTCGGCATTTCTTTTTTACCGATCGCCTTGGAATGTTTTCTCATCCATTCCATCTCTTTGTCTGCATCAACTGAATCAACTTCCCAGTTATTTTTATTATTTTTCTTATCGTCTGCACCTTCTCGTTTTGCTTTTTTAGTTTGATACAACCAAATGATCGCGGCAATTAAACCAAGAACTAATACAAACAAAATTACATAATAAAGTGTTGAATCATCTTCGGGTATCTCGGCGGCTTCAGTAGTTGGTCGTTTTGGCATTTGTGCCAAAATATTTGACGCAAAAATTATTATTAGTGAAGCCAGATTTAGTA
>JBGTHN010000191.1:0-10368 GCA_041746235.1 Pyrinomonadaceae bacterium
GTCTTCAAATTTTATTAAAACAAAGTATTAATACAGATAATTTATATATAAACAGAGGAATAATAATGAAAAGCATAAAATACATTTTAGGCATCGGCTTGATTACATTGCTTTCTGGGTTGTTTGTTTTTGGACAACAAACCGGAGCGATTAGCGGGCAGGTCACAGACAGTCTTGGCGATGCAATTGTCGGAGCGACTGTTACCGTGATAGATAAAAGCGGTAAAGAAACGAATACAACGACAAATAATAGTGGTGAATATCGTGTCAGCGGACTGGCACAGGGAAGATATACAGTTCGTGTGTTTTCCGAAAATTTTGCATTATATGAAGCAACTGATGTTGATGTGAATTCGGGAACAACTTCACCTTTGCCGGTTATAATGAATGTCGAAGGCGTTGTTGAAGAAGTCGAAGTTACAAACGAAGGACAAGTAAGTAATGACCCGCAAAATAATGCCAGTGCATTGGTGTTGAAAGATGAAGACTTAGACGCTTTACCGGATGATCCTGATGATTTAGAGCAGGCTTTACAAGCATTAGCAGGTGGAGCGGCTGGTCCGAATGGTGGACAAATTTATATTGATGGTTTTGAAGGCGGCAACCTTCCCTCAAAAGAATCAATTCGGGAAATTCGTATCAATTCAAATCCATTTTCGGCGGAATATGACCGCTTAGGTTTTGGCAGAATCGAAGTTTTAACAAAACCCGGTTCGGATAAATTACGTGGACAGGCATTTTTCAATTTTGGCGATGACGCATTAAATTCACGGAATCCATATTCCGCAAACAAAGCCGACAGTCGGACTATGTTTTATGGCGGAAGTTTGAGCGGTCCTATTCAAAAAAATAAATCTTCGTTCTTTTTAAGTCTTGATAATCGCCAAGTTGATAATGGTTCGATTGTGAATGCGAGTGTTGTAGATTCAAATTTTAATATCGTTCCGTTTCAACAGGAATTTACGATTCCGAGCAGACGTTTTTCGATCAGTCCGCGAATTGATTATCAATTAAATCAAAATAACACTTTGGTTGCCCGTTACGAGTTTGAACGTCGCACATCCGATAATCAAGGCATTGGAGATTTTTCATTACCGACCCGTGCGACACAATCGGAAAATACTGAACATACTTTTCAAGTAACTGAAACAGCAATTCTAAATGCCAAAACAGTCAACGAAACACGTTTTCAATATAGATTTGAAGACCGAACTCAAACCGGCGATAACTCAATTCCGGCAATAAATGTTCTGGATGGTTTTTTCGGAGGAGGTTCGTCAATTGGTTCGAACTTTAATCGTGAAAATAGTTGGGAATTGCAAAATTATACAACAACAGCGGTTGGAAAAAATTCAGAACACGCACTTAAATTTGGTGGAAAAATTACCGGAATTACTCTAAAAGATCGCTCTGAATCGAATTATGGCGGAACATTTACCTTTACAGGTTTTACAGATGCCAACAATCCATACGATTTGGATAATAATGGCGTAGTTTCTTCGATCGAACAATATCGAGCAAAACTTTTGGGTGAGACTGATATTCGATATAATCCAAATCAATTTACAATTACGGCGGGAAATCCGTTGGCAGATATTTCGCAATATGATGTTGGTTTATTTGTTACGGACGATTGGAGAGTCAATCAAAAATTAACTTTGAGTTTTGGACTTCGATACGAAAACCAAACTAATATCAGCGACAGCTTAAATTTTGCACCGCGATTTAGTTTTGCATATTCACCCGGAGCGGGTGGACAGGGAACTCCGAAGACAGTTTTTCGTGGCGGAATCGGAATTTTTTATAATCGTTTTAGCGAAAATCTTACATTGCAAGCACAACGCCTCGACGGACTTCAACAGCAACAATATGTTCTTAGTAACGGAAATCCGCTTTTAAGTCAGCCAGTATTTACCTTAAATGGAGTTTCAAATGTGCCGACGGTGGATCAACTTTCACCGCTTACAAGCACACCGAGAATAATTGCTGACGATTTACAAGCACCATATACAATTCAAACAGCTTTGAGTGTTGAAAGGCAATTGCCTGGACGTTCAAATTTCTCGGTTTATTATGTCGCTTCGCGTAGTCTTCATCAGATTCGTTCAAGAAATATCAATGCTCCGGTTTGCCCTCCGGGAACGATATGTCCGACTGATTCGGCTCAAAGACAAGCACTTCGTCCCGATCCGACACAGGGAAATATTTATCAATATGAATCAAGCGGAGTTTTGAATCAGCAACAGCTTATATTTAGTTTCAGAACACTTTTCAATCAAAATCTTACGCTTTTCAGCAACTATCGTATCGGTATTGCAAAAGGGAATTCCGATGGTGGGTTTCCACAATATAGTTACGATTTGAGCGATGAATACGGAAGTTCCTCATTAGATAGACGGCATTTCTTCTTCCTTGGCGGTTCAGTTGGTTTGCCTTATGGTGGAATAAGCCTTCGACCATTTATTATTGCCGGTTCGGGAAGTCCGTTTGATATAACTGCGGGTGGCGATTTGAATGGTGATTCGATTTTTAATGACCGTCCGACATTTGGACAGTTAAATGACGCTTGTATTCAAAACGGTTTGAGCAATCCTTGGTGTAATGTATCCGGCGAAGACCCGAATGCAATTATCCCAAGAAACTATGGACGTGGACCTTCATTCTTTACAGTCAACTTGAGCATTGATAAAAACTTTGGTTTCGGAAGCACTGGAACATCTACTGATCAAACGGCTGACCAAAATAGTGGCGGTGGCAGATCGGGTGGAGGTCCAGGCGGTGGCGGACGTGGCGGACGTGGTGGCGGCGGCGGCGGCGGATTTTTTGGTGGTGGAAATGAAAGAAAACCATACAACTTATCATTTGGTGTTAGATTTTATAATCTGCTAAACACAAACAATCCTAATTCACCTGTCGGAAACATTAGCTCATCGTTATTTGGACAATCAACCAATACCGGAGGTTCTTTCGGCAGAGGTGGAAGTTCGGGCGGAAATCGTCGAGTTGAATTAAGCACGCGTTTTCGTTGGTAGTTTTTACAAAAACAGAAAAAAGAGTGCGAATTGGAACATCTCAGATTCGCACTCTTTTTTTTTCGACTATAACCTTTATCAAACAGTTAAAATTTCTTCTTCTTTCTTCTTTGACAGGCTATCAATTTGTTTTACAAACTCATCTGTCAATTTTTGAACTTCATCTAAACCGATACGTTCATTATCCTCGGAAATTTCTTTATCATTAAGCTGTTTTTTTAATTCATTATTGGAATGTTGGCGAATGTTACGGACGGCAATTTTATGTTCTTCTGCAATTTCGTGAACCTGTTTAGCAAGTTGTTGACGGCGTTCTTCATTTAGCGGAGGAATCGGTAAACGAATTACTTTTCCATCGTTTGATGGATTTATGCCAAGATTTGCCGCATTGAATGCTTTTTCGATTGCATCAATTTGCGTAGTGTCCCAAGGTTGAACAACCAACAATTGCGGTTCGGGAACGCTTACGGAAGCCATCTGGTTAAGCGGAGTAGGTGTGCCATAATAATCAACCACAACGCTGTCCAGCAATCCTGTGCTGGCACGTCCTGTTCTGACGCTGGCAAGTTTTCGTTTCAAATCATCAATAACAGATGACATTTTCGGTTTCGTTTCATTTATTACTGCATTTATGCCCATAATTTTTTCTACCCTTTTTTATCTAAAAAATGATTTTAATCTTTCAAATTTCGCTTTCAAAACCTTTTTTAACTAAAAGATTTTTATTGTAATTAAAAAAGTTAACTGATGATTTCTATGAAATTAAAAGATCCGCATTAATATCGGTTTCAACCAACGATTTGCCATCGCATTCAGATCAGAAAATTCCACTCTAGAATCCGTGCGGGGCTTTTTGAGTTTCGTTTTTGGTTAAAACTTTCATCGCAACACAATTTTATCGTAAAATGCGTTGAAAGCAAAAATGTTAAATTGCAGTTTGAGTTTTTCCGCTGGCAGTAACGAGTGTTCCAATTGATAAATCACCATTGACGGCTTTCATAATGTTGCCGGAATTCATCATATTAAAAACCATGATCGGCAAATTATTATCCATACAAAGTGAGATTGCTGAAGAATCCATAACCTTCAGACGTTTATCCAAAACATCTTGATAAGAGATCGTATCGTAGCGAATAGCATTTTTGTCGGTCATCGGATCAGCCGTATAAATTCCGTCAACCTTTGTTGCTTTCATAATAACTTCGGCTTTTATTTCCAAAGCTCGAAGTGCGGCGGCTGAATCGGTTGTAAAATAAGGATTTCCGGTTCCCGCAGCGAGAATTACTATACGACCTTTTTCTAAATGTCTGATCGCACGCCTGCGTATAAAAGGCTCAGCAAGTTGTGGAATATCAATCGCTGACAATACTCTTGTAAAGACATCGCATTTTTCGAGTGCGTCTTGCAAAACTACCGCATTCATTACGGTAGCGAGCATACCGATATAATCGGCACTTCCTCTGTCCATATTTCCCGCAGATTTAGAAACACCTCGAAATATATTTCCGCCACCAACGACAATTGCGACTTCAACGCCTAATTCATAAACGGCTTTTATTTGTTCGGCAATTGATTTGGCAACTTTTGTGTCAATTCCGTAATTCTGGTCGCCCATTAAGGCTTCGCCAGAAAGTTTGAGAAGTATTCTTTTAAATGCAGGTTTCATCTGTTTGTCCAAAGTCCAAAGTCCAAAGTCCAAAGTCCAACAATCAATTTGACTTTGGACTTTGGACTTCTGACATAGGACTGATTAGTTTCCGGTCATTGATGCAACTTCGGCTGCAAAATCGTCTTGTTTTTTCTCGATTCCTTCACCCATTTTATAACGTGTGAAACGACGAATCGTGATGTTTTCTTTTATCGAAGCGATTTTTTCGGTAACGAGTTCGCCAATTGTTTTGCTTGGATCTTTGACGAATGGTTGTTCTGTTAAAACTGATTCTTCATAGAATTTATTTAAACGACCTTCGATGATTTTTTGCAAAACTTCATCGGGTTTATTTGCATTACCTTCGTCATTTTTAAGTTGTTCCAATAAAATTTCACGCTCTTTGCTTACATCAGCTTCGGGAACATCTTCACGACGAACATATCTCGGATCAACCGCCGCGATGTGCATTGCAACATCTTTAACGAGTTGTTGAAATTCATCACCGCGTGCAACAAAATCGCTTTCGCAGTTTATTTCAACGATTACGCCGACTTTTCCGCCCATATGTATATATGAACCAACTGCCCCTTCAGCCGCAATGCGACCTGCTTTTTTGCTGGCGGTTGCCATGCCTTTTTTGCGTAAAAGTTCAATTGCTTCTTCAATATTTCCGTCTGATTCTACTAAAGCCTTTTTACAATCTACCATCCCCGCACCAGTTTTTTCGCGGAGTTCTTTTATCATACTTGCTGTTATATCTGCCATTATTTTTGCTCCAAAATATAATTCTAAAAAATGTTTATAAAAAAGGCGTAGCTCATAAATCAACAAATGTTAAGAGCTACGCTTTTCGATATGAAAATTTAATTTATTAGCTTGCTGTCGCTTCTGTTGATTCTGTTGTTTCGGCTTTTACTTCAGTAGTATCAGCCGTTTCTTTAGTTTCTTCGGAAGTTTCAGTTTTTTCAACTTCAATGCTTTCCGTTGCTTCGGTTATGTCTTCTGAAGCAGAAGTTTCAACCTCTGATTTAACTTCTTCAACAATTTCAGTCGGCTTTACAACTTCCGTATTTTCTTCGGTTGTTTCAACTTCGGTTTCTGTTGTTGCTTCTTCCGAAGTCGCTTCTGCACCGATAAGTTGTTCATTGTCCATTTCAGACATTCCTTCGTTAGCAATGTTTTGTCCTTCAAGGATCGCATCAGCAATACGTGAAGTAAAAAGTCGTATTGCACGAAGTGCGTCATCATTTCCCGGAACAACATAATCAATGCCTTCGGGCGAACAATTAGTATCAACTACAGCAACGACAGGAATTCCTAAACGGTTTGCTTCTTTTACAGCGATGTCTTCCTTGCGGACATCTATCACAAAAAGAACGTCCGGCAATCCGTTCATATCCTTGATACCTTCGAGGTTTTTCATCAATTTGCCGTGTTCACGATCAAGACCGAGACGCTCTTTTTTTGTGAGCATTTCAGCCCGACCGTCTTCACGCATTGCTTCAATTTCTTTTAAACGATTTATTGATTTTTGAACTGTTTTAAAGTTTGTCATCAATCCGCCGAGCCAACGATTATGGATGAAGTATTGATTACATCTACGTGCTTCTTCAACGATCGCGTCCTGTGCCTGACGTTTTGTTCCGACAAATAAAACCTTCGCTTTCGGATGTTCCGTCATAAACTCTTGCATAAAAGCGAGTGCATCACGGAAAAGTTTTTGTGTTTTTTGTAGGTCAATAATATAAATGCCGTTTCGTTCACCAAAAATGTAATCTTTCATTTTCGGATTCCAACGGCGAACTTGGTGACCAAAGTGAACTCCTGCTTCGAGAAGTTCTTTCATTGTTACTGTTGCCAAAATTAAAATCTCCTATCTCTAATTGGTTTATGTATTCGCTAAAGTTGTTCTTTTGAACCAATAAACTTTAGCAATGGATTTTCCACTTATCATTCAACATTTAACATTTATCAAAAATGGTTAATGAAAAATGTTGAATGACATATGAAATTAACGTTTCGAGAATTGGAATCTAGCTCTCGCACCTTTTTGACCGTATTTTTTACGTTCTTTCTTGCGAGGGTCGCGTGTGATCAGTCCTGCTTTTTTCAAAGTCGGACGCAGATCTGAATTATATTCCAACAAAGCACGCGTGATGCCGTGTCTAACTGCACCGGCTTGACCCGAAGTTCCGCCACCGTCAACATTAACTAAAATGTCGAATTTGCCCATGTTCTCGGTCAAATTAAGCGGTTGACGAATGATCATTCGAAGTGCTTCATTCGGAAAGTAATTTTCAAATTCGCGTTTGTTTACTATAATGTCACCTTTGCCGGGACGCAAATAAACTCTTGCGACTGCATTCTTTCTACGACCTGTTCCGTAATACTGTGTATCTGCCATAATTATTTGTATTTAAGATTCAAGGTTTAAGATTCAAAATTTTTTGAATCTTAAACCTTGAATCTTGAAATTGTTTTAGGTTGTTTCAATCTCCAATGTTTCCGGTGATTGTGCTTCGTGCGGATGTTGTGCGTCCGCATAAACTTTCAATTTCTTAAACATTGCTCTGCCGAGTTTTGTTTTCGGAAGCATACGCCTAACCGCAAATTCAATAACTTTTTGTGGGTTATCTTCCATCATTTCTTTGAGGGAAGTGGTTTTCAAACCGCCCGGATAACCCGAATGACTGTAATAATTTTTTTGGTCGTTTTTGGAACCTTTCATTACAGCGTCTTTTGCATTGATAACAACAACATGGTCGCCCATATCAAGAAATGGTGTATATTCGGGTTTGTTTTTACCCATCAAAACCATTGCGATATGTGTGCAAAGTCGTCCGACCGTTTTGCCTTTGGCATCAACTACAAACCATTTGCGATTTTCTGCTAAATTTTTTCCGCTTGGAAAATATGTACTCATATAAATGCTTGCTCTTTTGTTAAGAAATTTTCGCTCAAAATGCGAACCGATAGAATATCGAAAACCATATCCAACGTCAAGTAAAGATTGGTATTAAATATCGGGCATAATTATCCCTATTTCCAAAATAATATCAATTTACAACTCAAAACCGAATTGCTTACCTGCAAATATCAAACCGAGCATTGTTTTAGCATCTTCTATTTCATTCCGACGAATTTTCTCAAACACTTCATCAAAAGTAAGTTTCTCCATCGAAATATTCTCATCGTCATCAAGATTTTGCTTGCTTTCCGTCAAATCAGTCGCTAGAAATACGTGCATTTTTTCAGTTAAAAATCCAGGCGAAACATAAAATTCCGTCAATTTTTCCAATTTACCCGCCTTCATTCCAATTTCTTCTTCAATTTCACGAAAAGCACATTCTTCAGGCGTTTCATCATCTTCAACCGAGCCTGCCGGCAATTCCAAAAGATATTTTTCCGCCGCGTGACGATATTGTTTAACCAACGCAACAGTTTTATCAGCAAACATCGGAACGATCACAGCACTTCCATTATGCGTAACAACTTCGCGTTCATATTCGCTGTCTTCTTCACAAATTTCAGCTTTGATAACATCGAAAACTCTGCCTTTGTAAACGGTTTCGGTTGAAATGATTTCGGGTTTATCTTGATTATTTTTTTGCATTTTGTAGAAAATCTCTAACTTGTTTCATATCTTCCCAAACTTCACGCTTCTTCGACGGATCACGAAGCAGGTATGCAGGATTAAATGTCGGCATCAATTTTATTCCGTTGTAATCGTAAAATTCACCGCGTATTTTTGAGATCGGTTTTTTTGTATCAAGTAACGCTTTTGTCGGTGTATTGCCAAGTGAAATAATTACTTTTGGTTGAATTGCGAGAATTTCCCGATGCAAAAAAGGTGTAAAAAACTTTAAAATATCAGGCGTTAGATCTTCTCCTGCGGAAATATATTTAACGACATTTGTTAAATAACAGTCTTCACGTTTCAAACCGATCGCCGATAAAATCTTGGTCAACAATTGTCCAACCGGACCCATAAAAGGTTGTTCCGAATCAGCATCGGGCAATCCCGGCGATTCTCCAACAATGACGACTTCCGCATTTGCTTTCCCGTGTCCAAAGATAAAAAATTCATCCGCCAAACTCGGCAAAGATTTAGCTTTGCTCAACAAATCTTCATTAATTTCATCAAGCGTTTCATTCGAGGAAACAAATTGTTCATCAAAAAGGGAATTTTGCATACTCTGACTATTCCGTTTTCTCAATCTCCGCCTTAACCATTTTCATATCTTCCCAAACTTCGCGTTTTTTGCGTGGATCACGAAGCAGATAAGCAGGATGAAACGTCGGCATAACTTTTACGCCGTGATAATCTTGGAAATTCCCGCGAAGTTTTGTGATTCCAACTTTTGTTTCCAAAAGATTCTGACACGCAGTATTTCCCAAAACAACAATAACTTTCGGACGAACAACGGCAATTTCTCTAATCAAAAACGGCTTACAAGTTTCGGATTCCTCCATTGTCGGTTGACGATTTCCCGGCGGACGGCAACGGTTAATATTTCCGATGAAAATATCTTCTCGTTTCATTCCGATTGCTTCGATAATTTTAGTCAAAAGTTTTCCTGCACGTCCGACAAAAGGTTCACCTTGTGCATCTTCATCCGCACCGGGAGCTTCGCCGATTATCATCAGATCGGCATTTGGATTTCCAACGCTGTTGACAACTTTAGTTCTTTCTTTGCAAAGCGTGCAGCGTGTGCAATCGGAACCAATTTCATTACGAATAAATTCTAAAGTTTCATTCGATTCGGGCAAAGTTTCGGAAATATCTCCAAATAGTGATTCGCTTAAAGTTGATTTTGCCATTACTTTTTCTTCCCCTGTTTGTTCATTATTTGTTTCTTGTTTGTTATTAAAATTTCTGCCCCCAAGGTTTCGCTTCGGCAGATCCGGCAGTTTTGAAAGCCTGACAGAATCTAGTAAACTGCTTCGACGCTTCGGTTTATTGTCATCGGAATTTGTTTTTATTTCACTTGCGACACTCGTGATTTTCTTCAAAACTTCATTTGTCGGAATAAATTTTTCCAGACGTTCACGGGGAATCACAGATTCTGACTTTGGACTTTGGACTTTGGACTTTGGACTCAGCGAAAATTCTTGCAAATCTGATTCTAAAGATTCCACACCAAGTTCCGACAAGTATTTAACTTGTTCTTTTACATCAGATATTAATTGAGAAATTTCTTTATTCACGTTTTTTACTTTTGCCTTAATTTTATCACTTCATCCAGAATCTTGTCAGCCAAATCTCGTTTCGACATCAAAGGCAGATCAATTTCATTTTCGTTTGTAATAATTGTAGCGATATTCGTATCTGTATTAAATCCCGCACCTTTTTTCGTGATGTCGTTGGCGATGACCATATCAAGATTTTTGCGTTTCATTTTCGATCTTGCATATTCGATAACATTATTTGTTTCCGCCGCAAAACCTATGACCATCAAGCCTTTGTGACGATTTTTTGAAACATTCGACAAAATATCGGGTGTTTTTTCGAGTTCTAATGTGAGCGAATCTTTATTTTCTTTTTTTATTTTCACCGTCACAATTTCTTTCGGACGATAGTCTGCAACCGCCGCCGCACCGACGAAAATTGTTGCGTTTTCCAATTCTTTCATTGTCGCTTGATACATTTCTTCGGCGGAAATTCCATTGATTATTTTTACATTT
>JBGTHN010000192.1:0-2568 GCA_041746235.1 Pyrinomonadaceae bacterium
AGCAAAGATTATGAAAGACTACCCGAAACCAGCGAAGCCTTTGTTCAGATAGCAATGATGCGTCTGATGCTACTTCGACTAAAACCTTTTTGAGTTTCCAAACAGCTTCTTAGAGAAGTTCAAAGAAAAAAAATCAACGTAGAAATTTTCATTCGATAAATGTCATTGTTCACGTTTGTTTTCGTGCTATCGCACTCATTGCAAGCGGGACGCTTGCGTTCCGACCAATAAACATACCAACCAATTTATCTTATAAAAATCTCATCCACAAAAATAAACGCCTGAAAACCCGCACCGGGATGCCAGGATGGGATTTTACCTAAATTTGTTGCTTTCACATGAACAAACCTAGCCCTTGTCGGCGTTATTTCCTTCATATAATCTTTGATCGTATGTTCCATTTCGCGTTCGGGAAAATTCGTTGCAATTTCGGCGACTTTTGTAAATTCCTTGCCATCTATCGAAGTTTCAAATTCAACCTTCGTCGGCATCCAAATCCAACTTCTTGCCACTTGCAAAAATCCTGCACCTAACTTTTTGATTTCAGTTTCACGTTTGAGATCAATAACGGCAATAAAATCCTGATCTTGATAACCCTGCCATTCGCCGGAAGCAAAATTCGTTGTGCCGCGAAGTCCGTCTATCAATCCTTTTGCACCGCCGCCTGTGTATTGACGATTGTAGGTTGAAAATAATTGAACATCCCAATCATTCGGCATTTTGTTTAATTTTGATTCGGCAACGAGGCTTTTTTGACCATTTGAATTAACGGCGATAGCTTTGACAATTTTCGTTTCCGAAATTGTCAAAGGAGTTTTGTATTGTAAAGATTTTTCTGTCGGTTCACTTCCATCCAAAGTGTAAAAAATCTTCACATTTTTTTCGGGTGTTGAAATTACTACATCGGTTTTATCTTCAAACACACGCTTTCCTTCAATTGTCGGAACGGGCGGAAAATCAATCTCAACTTTTGAAACTGGAAATTCCGTGAACCAATTGCTGATTTTATCCATTATGTGAAATTCTAAAACTCCACCTTTCATTAAATCTTGATGCGTAAAATATGCTTTTCTGTAATCTTTACCGTTTAGTTTAAGGCTATCAACATACGGCACAGGATCACGCCACTTATTACCATCTGATTTGATCGTGAAAGTTTTTCCGTTTTCAAGATGAATTTTCGCTTCACCAAAAATCGGCGTTCCGATTGTATAGACGGGAACTGACGGATTGACCTGATAAAATCCCAACGCCGACAAAATATACCAAGCCGACATTTGCCCGCAGTCTTCGTTGCCGATCAGACCGTCGGGAGTCGGTTTATAAAATTCGTCCATAATTTTACGGACAATTTCTTGTGTTTTCCAAGGTTTTCCGGCGTATGTGTAAAGATAGGCGATGTGATGCGAAGGCTCGTTGCCGTGTGCGTATTGTCCGATCAAGCCTGTAATATCAGGCTGATCTCTTCCGACAAGTTTATCTTCAGTTGAAAAAAGTGCATCAAGTTTTTTGGTGAAATTTTCCTTTCCGCCGTAAAGCGACATCAAACCCGAAACATCGTGCGGTACAAAAAATGTGTATTGCCACGAATTTCCTTCGGTAAAATGAAACGTAACATCATTCGGAGCAAACGGCGAGATCCAATTTCCATTCTGCTTAGGACGCATAAATCCGGTTTCTTTGTCGAAAAGATTTTTATAAAACTGCGAGCGTTTGAGGTGAGTTTTATAATCAGATTCATATAGCTCAAAATTTGGTATATATCTCGGTTGCTTAGTTGTTTTCGGATCT
The DNA here is from genome assembly GCA_041746235.1 of Pyrinomonadaceae bacterium. Lineage (GTDB taxonomy): Bacteria > Acidobacteriota > Blastocatellia > Pyrinomonadales > Pyrinomonadaceae > Aridibacter. Next base: position 1,792 of record JBGTHN010000192.1, read on the forward strand.
CCTTTAACAACGGCGGAGCGTGGTATTTTGTTACCTGTTTTATTCCATTCGGCTTTTCCTTGTTCATAGAGAATCTTCGCCATCACCGCCAGACAATAATCGTTGTAAGCATATTCGAGTGTCCGAGATACTGATTCCTGCTCATCTTCCATCGAAATATAACCTCGTTTGCGATAAGCGTCTAAACCTTCAATATCAAGTTCCGACGAATGTTTCGCCGCTTCAAAAGCCTTTTCGTAATCGAAACCTTTGATGCCTTTTGCCATCGCATCGGCGATCACGCTAACCGAGTGATAACCGATCATCGTGTTTTCTTCATTCGCCGAAAGTTCCCAAACGGGCAATTTTCCGCCCTGTTCGTAATGGCGAATAAATGTGTTGATAAAGTCAACGGTTCGCTTTTCGTCAATGATCGTATAAAGCGGATGCGTCGCCCGAAATGTGTCCCAAAGCGAGAAAACCGTGTAGTTCGTATCTTTCGGTGCGTCGTGAATTTTTTTATCTAACCCCAAATATTTTCCGTCAACATCCTGAAAAATATTCGGAGCGATCATCGTGTGATAAAGTGCGGTGTAAAAATTCGTCATCTGAGCATCGCTTCCGCCGGAGACTTCGATCTTTGAGAGTTCTTTGTTCCAATCTGCTTTTGCCCTTTCACGAACTTTCTCAAAATCCCAATGATTCAATTCCGCTTCCAGATTTTTCCTCGCACCTTCGATGCTGACGGGCGAAATAGCGACTTTTAGGAGAATTTGTTCATTCGCTTTTGTCTTAAAA
>JBGTHN010000193.1:0-5520 GCA_041746235.1 Pyrinomonadaceae bacterium
CTTACAGCTTATGTTGCTTGGGAACGTATGACTCCCGAAGTGCGTGAAAAGGTCTTCAAGATTTTGATGGACGCTCCCGAAGATTCGGATTTAAATGTGCCATACGACTTTTTTAACTCCCGTTCGCCGGAAATAAAAAAACGTGAACTTTTTATGTATGCTGCAATTTGGTCGGATGTTATAAAAAATCGAAGTTTTGAAGTGCGTTATAAAAACTACAATCAAAGCGATTGGCATTATGGAGATATTTTCTGGAAACAGGAAAATGGAAAAGCAACAATTCTTGCTGATTTTCCCGAAGAAAGTGGAAAAGCAATTCCAAAACTTTATGATTTCGAGAAAATTCTAAGTGATACTTCTTATAAAAATGAGGAAAAATCAATCGCTTTAGCTTGGTTTTTGCATGTCGGCGGCGATATACATAATCCCCTTCATAACGCTTCGAAAGTTACCGAACTTGATCCGAAAGGCGATCAGGGCGGCAATCGTTTTGCTTTGAAAAAACCGAATGGTGAAAAAGGTCGCACAAACTTACATTCTTATTGGGACGGAATAATCGGAGACGTAATTCCACGCAAAAATGATGCTTGCGATTCGGATTATCTTTCACCAATTGCCAAAAAAATGATGAAAAAATATCCATTCGCAAAAATGCAAAACCGCTTGGGACTTAGCGATTATAAGGCTTGGAATTTAGAAGGTTTTAATTTTCTCAACGAAGTTGTTTATAACGATATTGCAAAAGATCAGTTGCCTTCAAAAAAATATCAAAAACGTGCATTTGATACTTCAAGCGAACAAATCGTTTTAGCAGGTTATCGTTTAGGCGAAACGCTTAATCGAATTTTCAGTCCGAATGCTGAAAATTTGCAAGACAAAAGCAAGCCAATGGAAAGCCAACAAAATGCTTTAGCGATTTGGACAAAGGTAAAATCGGTGATTGATGATAATAAACCGTTTAAGTTTATAAAACTTGAAATAAAGGATTCGACGGTGATTTTGAACGGAATTGTCGGAAGTTTGGAGCTAAAACAAAAGGCGATTCAAACGATAAAAAATGTTGAGGGAGTTAAAAGCGTCGTAGATTTATTAGAAGTTGATGAAAGCATCTCACTTGAAAAATCTGAAAATACACTAGCCAATTCGGGCAAATCCGAACAAATAATGCCGCCTTCGTGCAAAATTATTCGCAAGGTTTTATATCCCGTTTCACAACGCCGGACTCCTGAACAAAAGTTGCGAATTGCACTGCTCGATATTTGTCCACCCGACAAAGGAATGGTCGCCCGCCCAATGATGGGAGTTATAATTGCTGGTGAGCCGATTATGTTTGAATATGATGTTATAAAAGTATTTGAAAATGAAGCGGAAGCCAAGAAATACGCTGATGAAAATGAAATTATAGATATTAGTTACGAATAAATGAATCAAGATAAACTATTAAATTATTTTCAAAACAGACAAGACGAAACCATAAATTTAATCCGTGAGATTGTCGAAATCGAATCGCCTTCATACAACATTGAAGGAAACAAAGCGGTTGTTGATTGGATTGTAGAAAAGGTAAAAGAAATTTTGCCAGAAGCAACAATCGAAAGAGTTTTTGCGGAAAAATATGGTGAGCATTTAATAATTCGTGCGTTTGAAAATATAAATAACGCAAAACCGATCTTGCTTCTCGGACACACAGACACAGTACATCCGCTCGGAAGTAAAGAGCAAAATCCAACAAGAATCGAAGACGGCAAACTTTACGGTTGTGGCTCGTTTGATATGAAAGCAAATATCGTTGTGATTTTGCAGGTTTTTCGTGCATTGAAAGAGTTTGGGTTAACTCCAAAACATTCTGTCAATGTTTTGCTTGCTTGCGATGAAGAAGTTGGAAGCGAAACAGGAAGAGAACTAGTTGAGCGGGAAGCAGTTAAATCGTCATTTTGTTTGGTGTTTGAACCGTCGGCAAATGGGAAAGTTAAAACAGGACGAAAAGGAACCGCAATGTATGAGATGACAATTCAAGGAATTCCTGCTCATGCAGGACTCGAACCCGAAAAAGGTGAATCTGCAATTTTGGAAATATCTCGACAAATCCCCAAAATTCAGTTGCTAAACAATATAGAAAAAGGAACAACTGTAAATGTATGCAAAATCAAAGGAGGAACTGCCTCAAATGTTATTCCTGAATTCGCAAGTTGTGAAATTGATGTTCGTTTCTCCTCGATAGATGAAGCTAAAAGAATTGACAAAGAAATTAAAAGCCTGCGGAAATTTAATATAAATGTCAGTCTATCAATTAAAGGCGGAGTAAATCGTCCGCCTTTAGAACGAACGGGTAAAACCAATATTCTTTTCAATTTTGCACAAATGAAAGCAAAAACTTTTAATTATAAATTAGAAGAAACCCAAGTTGGCGGTGCTTCGGATGGGAATTTTGTCGGTGCTTTGGGCGTGTCCGTTCTCGACGGTTTGGGAATAAAAGGCGACGGAGCTCACACTTTGGAAGAATATATTTTGGTTGAAGATATTCCAAATCGTTCTACGCTTTTGGCAAAAATGCTACTTGCAGATTAAAATTAGTCGCAGATGACCGCCCAAAAACAAAAGAAAAAAATTGCACCAAGAAACCGCACGATTTTGCTTGATGATAAAGAAGTTGAAAAATATCGTCGCAAAATAGTTTATTCTGACGATAAAACAAATCTCAAAAACATCAAAAACAAAATCATTTGCGGCGACGCTTTTGAAACGTTAAAAAGACTTCCCAAAAATCGTTTTGATTTGCTTTTCGCCGATCCGCCATATAATTTAAGCAAAAACTTCGGCAAGAATTCATTTAAACAAACTTCAATTGAAGAATACGAAATTTGGCTTGATTCGTGGTTAAAAGATTGCGTTAAACTACTAAAACCAACTGCATCAATTTATATTTGCGGTGATTGGCGTTCGGCTTCTGGAATTCAAAGAATCGGGATGAAATATTTTAACCTACGCAATCGCATAACCTGGGAACGCGAAAAAGGTCGCGGTGCAAAAACCAATTGGAAAAATTCATCGGAAGATATTTGGTTTTTCACAATGTCTGACGATTATTATTTTGATGTCGAAGCCGTAAAAATGAAGCGAAAAGTTATCGCACCATATAAAGAAAACGGAAAACCGAAAGACTGGGAAGAAGGTAAAAATGGCAACTTCCGTTTAACTTCGCCATCTAATTTATGGACTGATCTGAGCGTTCCATTTTGGTCAATGCCCGAAAACACAGAGCATCCGACGCAGAAACCCGAAAAACTTTTGGCAAAAATAATTTTAGCTTCAACAAAAGAAAATGATCTAATTCTTGATCCATTTGCAGGAAGCGGAACAACTGCCGTAACAGCAAAAAAACTAAACCGAGATTTTACTTGCATCGAAGCCGATGAAAATTATTGCTTTTTAACCGAAAAGCGTTTAGAAATGGCGGAGAAAATTAAAACAATTCAAGGCTTTAATGATGGCGTTTTTTGGGAGCGTAATTCTTCGCAAGTAAAAAGTAAAAAGTAAAAATAAAGATTTATCTGGAATTTGCTTTATTCTTACTATTTGAAATCTGAAATCTGAAATTTGAAATCTGTCTTATGCTAACTGACTTAGAAATTGCACAAAAAGCTACGCCGAAACACGTTTCTGAAATTGCTGAACAAATGGGTTTAACTTTCGAAGATGTAGATATTTACGGAAGTCCTTATGTTGGCAAGGTTCGGCTTGATGTTCTGGAAAAATTAAAGGATCGTCCGAATGCGAAATACATAGATATTTCGGCGATCACACCGACACCGCTTGGCGAAGGAAAGTCCACAACTTTGGTTGGTCTTGGACAGGCGATGAAACATATCGGTAAGTCTTCTGTAGTTACAATGAGACAACCTTCGCAAGGTCCAACCTTCGGCATCAAAGGCGGAGCGGCTGGCGGCGGTTATTCGCAGGTTATTCCGATGGAAACTTTTAACTTGCATCTAACGGGCGATATTCACGCCGTAACTGCGGCAAATAATTTACTTGCGGCGATGATTGATAACAAGTTAATGCGAAATAATCCTTTGAATATTGATCCATACAGCATTACTTGGAAACGTGTTTTGGATGTAAATGACAGAGCTTTGCGAAATATTGTTGTCGGTTTAGGCGGAAAATTAGACGGTGGATTTCCGAGAGAAACAGGGTTTGATATAGCTGTTGCATCGGAAGTTATGGCAATTCTAGCCTTGACGACTTCTCTGCAAGATATGCGTAAGCGAATCGGCAGAATTGTTATCGGTTCAACAAATAACAGAAAACCTGTAACCGCCGAAGAAATTGGTGCGGCGGGAGCGATGACAGTTCTGATGAAAGATGCGATTCGTCCAACGTTGATGCAGACTTTGGAAAACACGCCCGCACTTATTCACGCAGGACCTTTCGCAAATATCGCTCACGGAAACAGCAGTATTTTAGCTGATTTAATCGGAATAAAATGCGGAGATTATTTATTAACAGAATCGGGTTTCGGTGCGGACATCGGAGCGGAAAAATTCTTTAATATCAAATGCCGTTACAGCGGTTTAAAACCCGATGCTTGTGTCTTGGTTGTAACAGTTCGGGCGTTAAAAACGCATAGCGGTAAATACAAAGTAATTGCGGGTAAACCTCTGCCGAAAGAGATGTTAGAGAAAAATGTCGCTGATGTTGAAGCCGGTGCTTCAAATTTACGTAAGCAAATTGAAAACATAAAAATTCACGGTGTAACGCCTGTTGTTGCAATTAACGCATTTGACACAGATCACGACGAAGAAATTGAAGCGATCAAACGAATCGCAATCGAATCCGGTGCGATCGGAGCAGCAGTTTCAAGACATTGGCAAGATGGCGGAAAAGGTGCGATCGAACTCGCCGAAATGGTCGTCGAAGCGGCAAATGCACCGAGCGAATTCAAATTTTTGTATGATTTAGAATCACCAATTACCGAAAAGATCGAAGCCATTGCCACAAAGATTTACGGTGCAAAAAGAGTTCGATATTTACCCGAAGCGGCGAAACAAATACGTCGTTATGAGAAAAATGGTTTTGGAAATCTGCCGATATGTATGGCGAAAACTCATTTGAGTATCAGCCACGACCCCGATTTGAAAGGTGCTCCGACAGATTTTATTTTTCCCGTTCGAGAAGTTCGTGCCAGCGTCGGTGCAGGATTTATTTATCCGATCTGTGGCGAAATGAGAACGATGCCAGCTTTGCCTTCAATGCCGGGAGCGGAGAAAATTGATATTGATGAAGATGGAAATATTGTGGGATTATCGTAAGATTTTTGCCTGCTAATTTACGCGAATTAATGCTAATAAGAAAAGAGTTATTAACCACAGATGAACACAGATAAACACAGATATTAATACTCACCTTACGCGATAATTGAAAAAAGTGTAAATTATCTTTCATTATGAAACAAATGTTAGATATTTACTCGGATTACTTGCTAGCATCATTTTCTTATACCACAGCGACTGGATTATC
>JBGTHN010000194.1:0-4193 GCA_041746235.1 Pyrinomonadaceae bacterium
ACGATTCCGCCTTCTTTCAAACCCATTTCATATTCAAGTGCGGTTTTCTCTGGAATTCCATATCCAACCAATCCGCCGACTAATCCGCCAGCAGCACCGCCTGCTCCGGCACCTGCTAATGCCGCTACGATCGGTCCGGCAACGACTAATCCTAATCCGGGAATTGCGATAGATGTTCCAATAGCAGCAATTGCTCCAACGATCGCACCGATCGCTCCGCCAACTGCTCCGCCAACGCCTGTTCCTTCTACTGCTTTGTTTCCTAAAACCGATTTATCATTATTATCTTCGCCATAATGCTTATTTCTGGTCTCATCGGTCATAATTACATCAATATCTTTGAATGTATATTCTCTGTCCAATAATTCTTGATAAGCCTTTTCTGCATCAACTTTATTCTTAAAAAGTGCAGTCATTACGTTTTTTTCTTCTGTCATTTTCTAATTGCTCCTCTAATTTTTATGTATTGTTTTCAGTCACTACATAATATTAGTGCAATTTTTGTTCCGATAATTTCATAATGACAATTAAGTTTTCAAGTAACGCGGTTATTACTTTATCAAAATCAATCACGCAAAATTCCTCTGGCAATTACGATCTTTTGGATTTCGCTTGTTCCTTCGTAGATCGTTGTAATACGTGCATCACGGTAATATTTTTCGACATTGTAATGGCGTGAATAACCGTTTCCGCCGTGAATTTGAATTGCGTCCGCACAAACCTTATTTGAAATTTCCGAAGCATAAAGTTTTGCCATCGAAGCGTAAACCCCTGTTTTCTTATGATTAATATCTTTCATCGAAGCGGCTTGAAGAGTTAAAAGTCTGGCGGCTTCGATCTCGGTTGCCATATCTGCGAGTTTGAATTGGATAGCTTGAAATTCCGAAATCGGTTTGCCGAATGCAATGCGGTCTTTTGAATATTCTTTTGCTTCTTCAAACGCCGCTTGAGCAATTCCGACTGACAACGAAGCGATGCCGATTCTGCCATTATCTAAGCTGTTAAATGCGACTCTCATTCCGTTGCCGAGTCCGCCTAACATATTTTCTTTCGGAACACACACATCTACAAAACTCATTTCCGTCGTTTTTGAAGCTCTTTGACCAAGTTTGTGTTCGACGGACGAAACACTCAAACCTTTTCTATCTTTTTCAACGATAAAAGCCGTAACTTCCTTTTTGCCGTTATTTTCGCCCGTAACTGCCATCACAATATGAGTTTCCGCTTCGCCACCGTTTGTAACCCAAGATTTTGTGCCGTTGATAATATAATCATCGTCATCTTCAACTGCACGGGTTTTCAAATTCGTCGCATCGCTTCCGGCGTGAGGTTCGGATAAACAAAACGCTCCGAGTTCTTCGCCTTTGGCAAGCGGAACAAGAAATTTCTGTTTTTGTTCTTCCGTTCCAAAACTCAAAATTGGATAGCAACAAACCGAATTTGTTACGCCGACAATTACCGCAACCGAAGCATCTGCTTTGGCTATTTCTTCAAGAGCAAGTGCATAGGAAACCGAATCAAAACCCGCACCGCCGTATTCTTCGGGAATTATCATTCCCAAAAGACCAAGTTCGGCAAGTCCGTCCAATTGTTGTTTCGGAAATTTCTCTTCTTCGTCATATTCTCTGGCAAGCGGAGCAATTTCGTTTTGTGCAAATTCGCGTATGGAATTTCGTACCATTTCCTGTTCTTCGTTTAAATCAAAGTTCATAAGTTTGTAAAAGTGCAGATTATCTAATTTGTGAAACGATTATAAATTACGAGTGAAAATATGAAAATAATAGAAATGGAAAAATTATTTTGGCATTTGAATTGCTTAGTCTAATTGGAGAAATCAAAAATGTATCAAATTGATTCAAAATTTTATTTATTAACATTAGGAGAAAAATTATGGAAGGACCATTAAGAGGGATTATTGCTGGTATTGCGGCTTGGAAATGGGGTGGAGGTTGTTTATCAACCATTGGAATCTTTTTACTCGTATTTTATTTATTAGGTTTTGTTAATTGTTAAATTTAAAAAGGCGTTCAGTAAAAAGTTGAACGCCTTTTGTTTTATTTTTAGTTAAACTTGATCTTTCCACTTTAAAACCTCTTTTAATAAAATCGGGTTTTGTTGAAAACTAGCGGTTTGCCCTTGGGCGACAGTTGCACGCTGAATGTGCCAATATGAAAGTCCGAATTTTCCAATTGCACGAATGTAATTACTTGTGGCTCTAAATTTCCCTTTAAATATACTTCCAAGTATCCAACCAGTGCTTTTAAAAGCCGATGTTGCTTTTTCAAAATGTTCTTCCGGAATGATTCCACGGGCAACATCAATTGCCAGCATCTCGCGGATAATTTTATTTTGCCGCCACATAATCCATAGTGCAAATGCAACAAAACATAAGAAAAATGGAACTTCAATGAATACATAAGCTAATAAAAGTCCGACTTCCTGAAAGATCAACCCGACAAAAACGGAAGTTCCATTCCAAATCGCGTGTAAAGCGATCGCACCTAAAAGCCCAATAATTGGCATAACGATTTTAACAGCCTTGTTATGTGATTCTCTCGCCAAACCGAAACCAATTCCGGTCATTGCTGTAAATGCAACGTGAGCAAAGGGCGATAAAACTCCACGCACAATAAATGTTCCGATTAGTCCGCCACTTCCGCCTGTAAGTAACGCTCCTCCGTAATACAAAACATTTTCAACGGTAGCGAATCCAAGTGCAATGACTCCCGCAAAGATTATTCCATCCAAAATTCCATCAAAATATTTTCTAAAACATAACACGACAACCAAAAGTCCCGCACCTTTTGTTAATTCTTCGAAAATAGGTGCTGATATAACTACACTTACTAGAAAACCTAGTGCCTGTCCGAGTTCAGGATTTGTCGGAATGCTTGCAACGCCTTGCCCGACCGCAGTATTTATTAAAAATGAAAGTATGACGGCAACCAAAGCTCCCCAAGAAAATGATAATGCAAGTAACCAAGCCGGTTCGGGATCGTATCGGTCAAGCCATATAATTGGCAAAATATAAAACATTGCCGGAACAAACGCCACGACAGAAGAAATCACTGCAATAATAATCGCTTTTTGTAGACCAATGCTTTCGTGAAAACCTCCCAACCCCCATAAGATCAATACAGTAACTATAAGCATCAAAAGAACCATTACGAAAAGCGTAACGGCAATTCCGATATATTTTCCCGTTTTGCTTTTCTGCGGTTCCAGTTCAAAATTCCCCAAACCAATTGATGAAACTGAGTTTCTGACGCTTGTTTGTTGACTTGCATATTCCTGCTTAAGTTGACGCAATTGGGTTTCATCAAAATAACTGTCATTTACCGCAGGTGAAAAGTTTTGTTGAAATGTCGGAACATTTGCTTGTGGAACATCTGCGTAAGTAGATTCAATTATGACAGATGCTAAAATACCGCTTGTTCCAAATTGTATTGTATCGCCGGATTTTAAAAGAACACTTTGAATTTTCTGCCCGTTCACGATTGTTCCATTTGAACTGTTATTGTCCAACAAATAAAAGCCGTCAGGTTTTGCCTCAATAAATGCATGTTGTTTGGAAGCGATTTTTTCATTCAACGGATCAAATTTTATACTACAATTTTCGTTTCGTCCGATTGATAAATGCCCTGTGGACAATTCAAAACTTTGCCCGCTAAGACTGCCGCTGTTAATGGTTATTTTCAGTTTCATACTGCACTTATCATAAAAACAAAAAAAACAAAGTCAAGTAATTTTTTAATGATTTGTTTTTTTGTGAAATACATTCAATATTTTCTGCACATTTTAATTTTTTTCTGCAAAAAATGAGTTCAATCTAAAACAGAATTTAGACTGAACTCATTTTCAAAATAGTTTTTTTTTTATTATGGTTGAACTGAACTTGGCGAAGGTAAATCGCCACTTTGCCCGAAGACTCTGGCACTAAACCCGCTATCTGAACTATTGACTCGATACCAAACCTGACTTGACGGGCGATAAACCGCAATATCTGCTTTTCCATCACCATCAAAATCGGATGGAATTGGCATATCTTCTGCAAGTCCGAAATTGTATATCACTATGGAGTTATCATTGGAATTCCAAATATACCAATTTCCTTCAGACGGACGATAAACCGCAAAATCAGATTTTCCATCGCCGTCAAAGTCTGCGGACAAAGGCTTATCGCTACTAAGATC
>JBGTHN010000195.1:0-13576 GCA_041746235.1 Pyrinomonadaceae bacterium
TAACTGGGCTTTTATAAACGGAAAAGTAAGAAACGCACAGGGCGGCGATCCTGATTGGAAAAAGACCGAATATAAAGAGCAAATTGAAAACGACGATTTTGAAGATAATTTTTTCGGATTACTGAAAAACACAAACGGCAAATGGAGCGTTGTAAAATACGCGATCAGTTGTCTGGATGTCTGCTATTTAGAATGGGACAAAGAATTTAAAGCTCCGAAAGAGATTTTTAAATAAAAAAAGTAAGGGAGTGTTTCAAATAATATCGAAACACTGCCTGTTTTTTGTAGATCATTAATCAGAAAATCCTAATGTTTGTTTTCCATTTGCCGTAAAGCCTCTTCGATCATCGTTAATTCCTTACGCAAATTTTCTTCCATCGTGACGGAAACTTCGTGCTGTTCCATCTGTATCGCTTGATCTTCCATATCATTATCAAGTTCGATTCGCTCATCCTGATTTACTTCGCCGAGTTGTTTTTTTATGTCATTGATTCGTTTTTCTAATTGTTCTTTTGTATGTTTTATTTCTGTCATAAAGATTCTCCCTCTTGTTCGTATTTTTTTAATTATAACTTGAAGTCTTTTGCTTTACGAATATGCTCTGCGAAGTTTGCAAGATTGACGAAATTTTGACAAGTTAGAAATATATCAATGCAGACACTTTCTATTTTAGAAAAAGAACAGGTCAAACCGCTTTCGATAACGGCGGGCAAACATCTTATCGGTGAATTCATCGGCAATAAAAATGGTGCAACGCTAATTGTTATTGGAAGTATTCACGGCAACGAACCGAGTGCCGTTATTGCGATGCGTCGGATGTTGCCGAAATTTGAAAAACTACAAGATAATTTGAACGGCAGAGTTTATTTGCTTGCTGGAAATACAAGAGCGATAAACGAAAATGTGCGGTTTATTGATTATGATCTGAATCGGCATTGGACGATTGAGAATGTCGAGCGAAATAAACCAAATTCGAGCATTACGACCAATAAAGTTGAAGACATTGAGCAAAGAGAAATTTTAGAGATTTTAGACGGAGTTTTATCAACCGCAAAAAACGAGATTTATGCGATGGATCTGCATTCAACTTCCGCCGAAAGCATACCTTTTGCATTGATCGGTGACACGCTTCGCAATCGTAAATTCGCACGCAAATTTCCTGCTACATTTCTGCTCGGAATCGAAGAACAATTGGACGGAACAGCAACCGAATATCTAAATAATTTGGGTTTGATAACACTCGGTTTTGAAGCGGGACAGCACACAAATAAATTGACGGTTGACAGTCAGGAAGCACTGATTTGGCTGGCTTTGGTTCATTCGGGAATCATTTCTAAAGATTTTATTGATATAGAAAAACACGAGAATATATTGCGAAATGCGATGAATAATGAAAAGCGAATTGTCGAGATTCGCTATCGCCACGCAATAAACGAAGCGGATAAATTCAAAATGGAATTAGGTTTTGAGAATTTCCAACCTGTCAAAAAAGGTGAGGTTTTAGCGGAAGATATTCACGGCGAAGTAAAAGCACGAGAAACGAGTTTGATCCTGATGCCGCTTTATCAAACTTTGGGGAATGACGGTTTCTTTCTTGGACGAGAGATTTCGCCTTTTTGGTTATGGCTTTCAAGAATTTTGCGAAAGATGAAAGTTGGGAATTTAGTCAAATTTCTGCCCGGAGTTCAACAACATCCGATGAATGAAGAAACTCTGATGGTAAATACTCGTGTTGCGAAAGTTTTTCCGTTGCAGATTTTTCATCTTTTGGGTTTTAGAAAGTTGCGTTGGAAAAATGACAAATTGATTGTCAGCCGTCGAAAACACGATTTGAAAAGTCCTTTTGTGATATAAATATCGCTTCAAAGAAAATGAGGTCACTCGAAAAAATCGGCGGAAAAGAACTTGCAAAAAGGCTTCGGGAAGTCGGTCGCACAAAAACTTTTCAGACGAATGAAGAACTTTTTTGCGAAGGTGAGATGGCAGAGTTTTTGCCGATCGTCTTAAAAGGAAAAGTAAAAATGGTGCGTTTTCCCGAAGTTGGCAAAGAAGTAATTATCAGCGTTTTCGGCGACGGTGAAATGTTTGCTGTTCCGCCTGTTTTTGATGGCGAACCTTATCCCGCTTCGGCGATTGCGATGGAAAAATCCAAATTGCTTCTTCTTTCACGACAAGATTTTTTGCATCTTTTGAAAGAATCGAGCGAATTCTCATTTGCGATAATCGGTTGGATGTGTGGAATGTTGCGTGAAAAAACTTCCGTTATCAAAAATTTAGCAACCGCTTCGCCCGAACATCGTGTTGCAAGTATTTTGATTCGCCTTGCGGAGAAGCAAAATAATGATTCAAATAATGAGCCAATAAAAATTGCACTTCGTCGCCAAGACATTGCAGAAATGGCTGGACTTACGACCGAAACAACAATCCGTGCCGCACGTCGCCTGGCAGAAAAAGATCTGATTAAAATTGTTCACGGCAAAATTATTCTTGAGGATTTGGATGTTTTGGAGAAGTTTCTTGCTTCGTAAAAACAACAATGCAAATTAAATAAAACGCTGAATATTGTGAGCGATAGCTTTTGCCCGTAGCTTCGCATTATCGGCAAGTTCGCCCTCAAACATTTCATCAATCGTTGTGCCGAAAATCTCTAACCAACGCTGAAAATGTTCGTGCGTTAAAGTTACTTTATAGTTAATTGCTTCGTGAACTTGCATCGGATTTCGTCCGTGCAAATGATATTTGTTCGCACCTAAAAGCAAACTTTCCCAAAAATCTCCGATGATCGGAAGATGATGTTCAAGGTCGAGTTTCATTACATCCGTAAAAATATAACCGATCGTGTCATCTTCTAACGCACGTTCATAAAATTTCAGCATCAATGCGTCAATGTCTTCTCTTGTTTCGATGTCTTTCATTTGAGTTTTATGTTTTCTTTGATTGTGAAAATTCCTAATGTGAGCAGCAAGGTCAATTTTGTTGCGTCAAAAACTATGTAATAAATGTGCAAATTTGAATATGGCTCGGCAGTTCCATTTATTACTTGCATTGTTCGTTCGTCCAATAATGGAAACAGCCAAAATGTCTGCAAAATTAAAATCAATGCAATTATGCCGAATAAAATGAGGATTAATTTTTTGTTGGGTTTGGCAAAAACAATTGAGATCAAAAGCAAAATTCCCAAAACTATTTCAACTTTGTTCAATGCGTGAAAAACCACGTAGCCGATTTCCAATCCAATTGGAAGCGTAACATTCGGAGCAGTAAATTTCAGCGGTGCTTCCATAAATGAAATTGCCGCAACTGCTCCAAACCATATAAATGGAATGGCAATTTTTAGAATTCTAAAAATCATTAAGAATTATTTAACCACAGATGAACACGAATGGACACAGATGTTTTTAACAGGAATGAAGAGGATGAAGGTGATAAAAGAAATAATGGAAAATCAATTTATCCTTGAATATCCTATTCATCCCTGTTAAATATTCCTATTTGTCAGATTTGCGGAAAATCAATCCCAACGCAAACCAAACGAATGCGACTGCACCGATTGCAAAAACTGTGTCGCCGACAACTCGCATCCAACGTAAAGTTTGCATCAGATCAGTTTGCATAAATTCCGCACTTCTTGCTGACCAATAGCCGTTTGAAACGGATTCAGCCGTTTGCAATAAACCGATCGGCAGAAGGCTGAACAAGATCATCATTAAAAGTCCGCCGTTGATCGCCCAAAATGAAAATGCAAGAAGTTTTTCATTCCAAATTCTTTCGGGTTGGGTTGCACGCAAAACAAACAGCATTAGAGCAAGTCCGAGAGTTCCATAAACTCCATACAAAGCTCCGTGTGCGTGAACCGCTGTCGTATTTAAACCTTGCATATAATAGAGTGCGATCGGTGGATTTATCATAAAGCCGAAGATTCCCGCACCGACCAAATTCCAAAATGCGACAGCGATAAAGAAATAGATCACCCATTTATATTGAGCAAGCCAGATTCTTGCTTTTGAACGATGTATATTTTCCCACGCTTCAAATCCAACCAGCGTCAGAGGGACAATTTCCAACGCACTAAAAACCGCACCGAAGGCGAGTGCAACGGTTGGAGTTCCTGCAAAATATAAATGATGAAGAGTTCCGAGAATTCCGCCGCTTAAATAAATTGCACCTGAAAGCAAAGCGGCTTTGGCGGCGAGTTTTGGCTGAATAACTCCAAGTCGTGCGAATAAAAATGCCACAACCGTTGTCGCAAACACTTCAAAAAATCCTTCAACCCACAGATGCACAACCCACCAACGCCAGTATTCAACAACAGTTAAATGAGATTTCATTCCCCAAAAAAGTCCGGGAGCGTAAAAGAAAGCGATGCCCGCCGTTGAGATCATATAAAGAATTAAAAGCGGTTTGTTACCGTCATTATTCTTCATCGGCGGAATTGCCGTCCGTGCGATCAGAAAAAACCACAGCAATAAACCGACAAAAAGTGCGGCTTGCCAGACTCTTCCCAAATCAACATATTCGTATCCTTGATGTCCAAACCAAAACCACAGATCACCATCGCCAAGCATGTGCATCACCGATAACCATTGCCCAGCCATCGAACCAAGAACGACCAATAATAATGCTCCGAATAAAACATCAACGCCGAGTTTTTGAAATTTCGGCTCATAACCGCAAATGATCGGACCGATATAAAGTCCTGCCGCCAGCCAAGCCGTTGCGATCCAGAAAATTCCGAGTTGTGTGTGCCAAGTTCGACTAACGACATATGGCAAATAATCGGCGAGTGGAATTCCGTAAAATCCGTGTCCTTCAACGCCGTAATGTGCCGTTACAACTCCCATAATTATTTGCAGAAGAAACAAAAGCGTAACGACCAAAAAATATTTGATCGTTGCTTTTTGCGAAGGCGTAATGGTTGCACCAATGAGCGGATCAATATCTGGAGCATCGGCAAAATCTTCCTCTTTACGCATTCCTGCGAAAAACCAAATCATTCCGCCAATTCCTGCGATCAGAACAATTACGCTAACTCCGGTCCAGATTATCGTCGGACTCGTCGGAACATTTCCAACAAGTGGTTCGGAAGGGAAGTTGCTTGTGTAAGAAGATGTTTGATTCGGGCGGTTTGTAGCCGAAGCCCAAGAGGTCCAAAAGAAAAATGCTGTCATCTGACGCAATTTTTTCGGATCGGATTGAGAATCTCTCTGAATCGCAAAATCTTTATTTCCATTGGCAAAAATATCCGAGTAATATTTCAGATTTTCTTCAAACGCCTTTGCACGAATCGGGTCAATCGTAAGTTTTCCGCTTGTCGCATCAAATGTATTTGTCCGCAACATTTCCTGCATTTGTTGGCGAACCGATGCTTTATCATTTGAAGCGAGCGATTCATAAGTTTTGCCGAATTCATCATTAGATAAATTGTCTAAAATAAAAACCGCTTCACGATGCAAATAATCCGCTGTCCAATCTGGTGCAACATAACTTCCGTGTCCCCAAATTGAACCGATCTGCATTCCGCCCAAGGCTTGCCAGACATTTTGACCATTGGAAATTTCGCCTTCATCAATCAAAACAGTTCCGTCGGTCATAACAACCTGCGTTGGAATCGGTGGTGCTTCGCGGAAAATTTCCGTCCCGATCCAGAGCAGAGTTCCAAACGATAAAATGGTTATAAATCCAAATAGTATCCAAAGTTTTTTCATAGATTTTTTCCTTGAATTATTTATTTATTCCGCGAATAAACGCGAAAGGTTGCGAAAAAAAGAATTTGCTTAATCACAGATAAACACAAGATTTTTTTAAACAGGGATGAAGAGGATAAACAGGGATTTTCATACTGTTTTTAAGATTAGAAATTTGAAATTTGCATTTTTATCCCTGTCAATCCTCTTCATCCCTGTTTAATACTCCTTTCTTATTTTGCTTTTATTCGCGAGCATAATTTTTCATATTCTCTAAATCAATCTTTTCCGAATTTTGTTACTAAAATATGTAAATCAGGCTCGGCGATTGCTTCGTGCAAAACTTCCGCTTCAAGCGTCAGCAAAGTTCCTGTTTCTAAATCTATTTCTTCCAGCAAATCTTCGCCTGCAAGGAATTTTCCTTTTCCTGCCAGACACAAGACAGAAATCGGCTCAGATGCTTTATGCTTTGACAAAACTGCATTGTTGCGAAGTTTTATCTCCATAATCTGCCGCCGCATGCCTTTGTAGAGTTGTCTTGCTTCGATGTCTTTTTCAGACGAAATTTTGCCACCGAGTTCAAATTTCTCAATAAGTTCAATGTGTTTCATAATTATTATTGAATTAAGGATATTTCACTTTATCGGCAATAAATATGATTTGAATCATATTTGATGGAGAGTTTGTTGTGGAAAATAAAGTAATCTACAATTAACAAAGTAAAGTTAAAATCTTGCTGAAGACTCTAACCGGCATTAGGAGCGATATTTATTTATGGGCGATCAAAAAGTCTCAACCGAATCAGGCGACAGCGAAATGCGTCATTTTACGAAGTTTGTATTGAATGATCTGCAAGCATTGGAAAAGATGTTTGAAGGCGGAATGTTTGAAGACGACAAATTTCGCATCGGAGCAGAACAGGAGATGTTTTTGGTGGATTCGGCAATGTTACCCGCACCGATCGCAATGGAAATTCTTGAAGATGTGAATGATGAACGTCTGACAACCGAGATCGGACTTTTTGATCTGGAAGCAAATCTTACGCCGCTTGATTTTGCAGGCGATTGTTTGAGTAAATTGGAAAATGAACTTTATGAATTGGTTGGAAAAGTAAAAGAATCAACGAAAAAAATGAACGGCGATGTCGCACTTGTCGGGATTTTGCCGACGATTGAGCAATCCGATTTAGTTATAGAAAACTTGACACCTCTGCCGCGTTATAAAGAATTGAATCGAATTTTGACCGAACTGCAAGGCGATGATCGTGTAATTCATATCAAAGGTTTGGACGAATTGACTTTGCATTTGCAAGATATTTTTACGGAGTTTTGCAACACGAGTTTTCAGGTTCATCTGCAAGTTCCGATCAGTCAATTTGTAAATTATTACAATTGGTCGCAAGCGATCACCGCACCGGTTTTGGCAAGTGCGGTTAATTCACCACTTTTTCTCGGACATCGCCTTTGGAGCGAAACACGCCTCGCACTTTTTCAACACGCAACCGACACACGCTCGCCGGTTCATCAAGCTCGTTCACAACCGACTCGTGTAAATTTCGGCGACGATTGGGTGAAGAATTCGATGCTCGAACTTTTTCACGAAGACATTGCACGTTTCCGCATAATTTTAACGAGAGACATCGAAGAAAATTCGCTTGAAGCGATTGAAAACGGACGAATTCCAAAATTAAAAGCGTGGGGAATGCACAACGGAACTGTCTGGCGTTGGAATCGAGCTTGTTATGGTGTGATGAATCAAAAACCGAGTCTTAGAATTGAGGCGAGATTTCTGCCTTCGGGACCGACAATTTTGGACGAAATGGCAAATACTGCGTTCTTTTTGGGTTTGATGATGGCTTTGCCAAAAGAATACGGCGATGTTACGAAACGTATGTCTTTTGATGATGCGAAGGACAATTTTTACAGCGTCGCACGCTACGGTTTTAAATCGCAGATCGCGTGGCTTGATGAGAAAACTTATTCGGCAAAAGATTTGATATTGGAAGAATTATTACCGCTTGCAAAACAGGGTTTGGAAAATGTAAATGTTGATAACGAAGATGTTGAAAGATATTTGGGCGTTATAAAAGATCGTGTGGTGGCGGAAAAAACGGGTTCGCGTTGGATTCTCAATTCGTTAGCAAAAATGGACAAAACAGCAAAGGTAAATGTGCGTATGAGATCATTGACCGCACAGATGATAAAAAATCAAGAAACGAAAAAGCCAGTTCACGAATGGGAATTGGCAAGCGTTGCAGAGAAGAGCGATTGGGTTGACAATTATCGAACTGTCGAACGCTTTATGGCAAAAGATTTATTTACAGTTCGCCCCGAAGACATAATTGATTTTGCAGCGAGTCTTATGAATTGGAAACATATCCGCCATGTTCCGGTCGAAGATGATTCGGGCAATCTTGTCGGACTCATTTCAAGCCGCGAACTGCTCGAAATTCTGGCAAATGACAAATTAAAGAACAAAGATGAAATTATTGTTCAAGATATTATGAAAACGGATATTGCAACAATTTCGCCCGAAACTTCCTCGCTTGAAGCCTTGAAAATTATGCGTGAAAAAGACATCGGATGTTTGCCTGTCGTTAAAGGTAACAAACTAATCGGCATCATCACTGCTCATGATTTTCTGACTGTTTCAGCGAAATTATTTGAAGAAAGATTAAAGGAATAAACCAAAATGGTTTCAATCTTATAATTTTGCAAAATCTTATCTTTAATGCGTTCAACAAATAGCAAATTGTTGGAGATATTGAACTTATGAAAAAACTATTTTTGATTATCGTTGTTTGTTTATTTGGGATGGTGAGTTTTTCTTTTGCCAATGATGGCGTTTTTTATGTGAAGGGAAATACTTTGATTCCTTTGCAGGAAACGCAGATCGAACTAAAAAAGGAAATCTTAAAATTTCACATCAGAGATTTTGAATGGATGGATGTTGATGTGGATTTTACATTTTACAATCCGGGTGAAGCAAAAACTGTTACGGTCGGATTTGTTACGCCGCCTGCTTCGGGAGATATTGACGAAAACGAAGAAAATCATCCTCAGATCAAAGATTTTACCGTTAATGTCAATGGCAAAAATCTCAAATATGAGATGAAACGAATGAATGAAACTTCTTTTCAATCCGACAAATTGAAAATTGATGAATATGATTTTGTTTATTATTTTTCGGTTACATTCAAAAAAGGAACGAACAAAATTCTTCACACCTATCGTTTTCGTGGTGGCAGTTCGGTTGAAATGCAGAGGGATTTTGATTATCAGATAACGACCGGAAAGCGTTGGGCAAATAAACAGATTGACGATTTTGAATTGCAGATACATCCCGATCGTGGAATCTTTTTTATTCCTCTGAGTTTCAAAGAAGACGGCACGCCCGCGAATTGGAAGATCAACGGAACGGGAAGTTTCAGCAAAGCACAAAGATTATTTGATGCGGAAAAACCGAATATAAAATTAGTCCAAATTCGTGATGGTTATCTTTCTTTAAACGAGAAAAATTTCAAACCCGACCGAGATATTATGATCGGCGAATATAATTGGAATATGGGTTGGCATAAATATCTCTGCAAAGATGGAAAAAAATGCTATGAACCAAAAGAGGTCGGTCTCAATCTTTTTGCCTATTTTACTGTTAACCCGAGCGAATATATTGATGTGGCGAATTTAGCGGAGTTAAACAAAAACGAATTGAAAATTATACGAAATTTTTCATACGCGATTCGCGGTTATGATTTTAAGACGAATATGCTCAGAGATTTTTATTCGCAATTTTTTTGGTATAAACCTGACCCAAGTTTGAAAATGACCGATATTATATTGAGCGAAAATGAAGAAAACTTTGTAAAGAAAGTCTTAGAAGCAGAAAATAAATGAGTTTAATGTAACATTTTGCGAAAAACTCCCGGAGTCATTCCTGTGTTGCGTTTGAAAGTTCTCGTAAAGTGGCTTTGGTCAGAAAACCCTGACGAAAGTGCGATTTCGCTAAGCGGGATTTCTTCGTTTAGCAGTAGGCTTGATGCATATTTTATTCTCAAGTTTTGGATATATTCGCCAATTGTCTGATTGTGAAATTTACGAAAAACTGCCGCCAAATGAACGGGATGAACATCCGCAATAATTGCAAGTTCTTCGATCGTAGGCGTTTCGATAAATTCATCATTTAATTTTTCGATGACAAGGTTCAACCATTTCGGCGGACGTTTTTCCAAACTGATATTTTTTCTCGCTGAATGACCAAGCATTTCCAGTGTTAGACCTTCCGCAACCAATTCGGAACAGATTTGCCAGTTTTTGAATTCGTGATAAAGCCTGCAAGCAAGCCAGACGAGCGGCGTGCTTTCTTCAAAAAAATCTTCGGGAATTTTGGCATATTCTTTGAGAGTTTCCAATCCCTTAGCCTGAATTTCAACACTAAAAAATCTTCCGCCGTTTTTGCCGATCTCATCTTTGTGATAGACATCCGACGGATGCCACGAAATTGTCATCGGGCGATACGAAAAACTTTTTCTGCCGTAAGTTTCCGAAAAACTTCCATCAAGCAAAAGAGAGAAAAATGCCAATTCGTGAGAATGACTCGGCAATTTTCTTCCACGCGTGTGAATTATCTCGGAAATAACGGAAGAAGAAACAGACTTTTTTTTAGAAATTGTTCCGTAGAATTCTCCGGCTTTCAGATTTGCGGATTGTGGCGAATCATTTGCCATAGCTTTTATTACGCCAAGAACCTTTTGAAAGTTCTATACACCTTTGATTTGTTCAATAAAATAGTCCTTTTATGTGTAATCCTAAAAATTATTTACATAAGGGAGAAATCATAATGAAAACTAAAGTTCTAACTTTTATTTGTCTATTGGCATTTTTGACTTTAATAAATCCGATTGAAACAAAAGCACAGGAAACTTGTGCAATAACCGAAGATACGCCGATGACCGTTTCGGCGGAATGGTTGAGCGAACACATCAATCACAAAAATCTGGTTTTGCTGCATATCGGAGATAAAGCGGAATATGACGCAGGACACATTCCAAACGCAGTTCACCTTGCAGATGCAGCGATGAGAGCACCGAAAGAAGGTTACCCGACACAATATCTCGAATCATTTATGGTTGGCAGATTATTTTCAAACGCGGGAATAAATAAAGGCGATAAGGTTGTCGTTTATTCCGATGGCGACGGCGTTTTGGGTGCGACAATGATGGCTTATCTGCTCGAAAGATTTGGACACGGCGAGATTCTTTTTGTTGATGGAGGCTTTCGTGATTACAAAGTTTCATCCAAAATTGCACAAGAATATCCTGTATATAAAACAGGTAGATTTGATCTGTTGGACAACAAAAAAGTTAGTGTAACTTTGGAGGATGTCAAAACTTCTATCGGCAAAAAAGGCGTAACATTTATAGATGCAAGACCGCCGGATGTTTTTAATGGTGAAAAGAAGATCTGGGCACGAAACGGACACATTCTGGGTGCGATAAATATCCCTTGGAAAATGTTGGTCGAAGAAAATAATTCGCACAAATTCAAGCCAGTTGCCGAATTACGAAAAGTTTTTGTTGATGCCGGAGTTAAACCGACGGACGACATAATCGTTTATTGCGGAACAAGTCGCGAAGCGAGCCTTGAATATATGATCTTAAAGCACGTTTTGAAGTTGCCGAAAGTCAGACTTTACGAAGGCTCTTGGGCGGAATACTCGAATCACCCACAACTTCAAGTTGAAATCGGTTCGGGGAAATAAAACTCCTTTTAGGGAGAAAATAGCCATAAAAGAAGTGTCGCAAATCAAAGATTTATGAATTGCGACACTTCTTTATTTTCCCATTTTATTTGAAAAACTTGCCACATTTTTCTCATCAGTGGTGTTTTCTAAATAGGAAAACAACTTTTTCATTTTTAGAGAGGTTTGTCTGATGCGAACTTTTTTGTCCGAAAAGCCGTTGTTTAAATTATTACTAGCCAAAAATTAAAACAAAAAGTAACAGGAGAAAACACAATGCGTTATTGCGTCAAAGACTATAAAAAATCATTCGCTTTCATCTTTATTTTTATTATTTCAGCCATTTCGGTTTTTAGTCAGGATTATAATGCTCAACTTGTAAAACTCGGCGAAATAAAAGCGGTCAAAAGTGCAGATAACGAGAAATCCGCAGTCGAAAAATGGCGGGAAGATTTGCAATTTATTGCTACAGAATTGCCTGCGAAACACAAGAATCTATTTCACAGGCTTAATCGTGAAAAGTTTGAAAGTGCAATAAAAGAACTTGATGCAAAAATCCCAAATCTAACGCAAAATCAGGTTGCCCTTGAGTTTGAACGCATCGTTGGAATGGCACGCGACGGACACACTTGGATTTCGCCGCTTTTTGAACGCAGTTTGAATTTCCGTGTGTTTCCGATAAATTTGTATATGTTCGGCGATGAAATCTATATTCGTAAAGCCGATTCAACTTATAAAGATATTGTCGGCGGACGCGTTTTGAAGATCGGAAAAATGACGACCACCGAAGCCTATAAAAAAGTCAGCCCGTATATGTCCACGGATAATGAAATGGGCATAAAAGCATCGGCACCAAATTATTTAACTTCGCCCGAAGTTTTGCAGGCACTTGGAATTTCGGATAACTTGGAAAAGGTTATGCTCGAAATTGAAAAAGACGGCAAAGTTTTTACAAAAGAAATCAGTCTTTTGCCGAATACTGATAATTCGGTCAGAGCAATTAGAGCGACGATGAAAGATTGGGTTGACGCAAATGCTAACGCAAAAAATCCAACTCCTCTGACACGCAAAAATCCCGATGCAAGATTTTGGTTTGAATATGTAAAAGATAAAAAACTTCTCTACGTTCAGTTAAATCAAGTTCTGAATGATGATAAAAAAACGCTCACACAATTTTTTGAAGAAGTCTTTGACTTTGCAAATAAAAATGAACTGGACAAATTTGTTCTCGATCTAAGATACAACGGTGGCGGCAATAATACTTTGCTAAAACCGATAATTCGCGGCTTGATCAAATTAGACAAAATTGACCAAAAAGGACATCTTTTTGTAATCACAGGTCGTCAGACTTTCTCCGCCGCACAGAATCTTACTAACGAATTGGAAAATTGGACAAATGCAATTTTTGTCGGCGAACCGACCGCTTCACACGTAAATTTGTATGGCGATGCAAGGCAGTTTGAATTGCCGAACAGCAAAATGAGATTTTTTATTTCCGAACTCTGGTGGCAAAACAAACACGCCCGTGATGAACGAAAATGGACTGCTCCGAATGTTGCCGCCGAATTAACTTTTGCCGATTACAAAAACAACATTGATCCTGCAATGAAAGCGATCTACGAATACAAACCACAGAGAAGTTTGCGTGAAATCGGTTTGGAAGTTTATCAAAAAGGCGACTTCAAAGTTCTTAAAGAAACGCTGATCGAATTCAGAAACGATCCGGTCAATAAATATATTGATGTTGAAGACGAAGTCAACGGATTTGGCTACAATCTGATCAGAATGAGCAAACTTGATGATGCGATCGAACTTTTCAAAATAAATGTTGAACTTTATCCAAACTCATCCAAT
This sequence comes from Pyrinomonadaceae bacterium, assembly GCA_041746235.1. Classification (GTDB taxonomy): domain Bacteria; phylum Acidobacteriota; class Blastocatellia; order Pyrinomonadales; family Pyrinomonadaceae; genus Aridibacter. Next base: position 13,275 of record JBGTHN010000195.1, read on the forward strand.
GTTTATGATTCTTTAGCGGAAAGCTATATGCTCAAAGGCGAAAAGGAACTTGCCGCCAAGTTTTACAAAAAATCACTAGAGCTCAACCCAAACAATGCAAACGCGGTGCAGATGATCGAGAAAATGAATAAAGAAAATTAAGGGTAAACTTTGATCTCCCCAAAATACTTATTTTTATTAGGTTTTATCTTTTTTATGAAAAAGGTTTTTCGTCGTTTTGTGTTTTTTTTACGGGGAAATCTTTTTGATTATGAAAAAGTTTGTTAAAATCACTCTAAAATATTCATAAGAATAAAATCGTC